>JBPOHC010000891.1:0-4245 GCA_052035985.1 Myxococcota bacterium
TGACGGTGCAGGTCCCGCGCGAGCAGACGGTGCCCGACGGGCACACGTTGCCGCAGAGGCCGCAGTTGTTGACGTCCGTCGAGACGTCGCGGCACACGCCCGAGCAGTTCGTCGTGCCCGCGCCGCAGGTCACCGAGCACACGCCCGAGGAGCACACCTGGCCCGCCGAGCAGCGCGTCGCGCAGGTGCCGCAGTTGTTGTTGTCGGTCTGGAGGTCGCGGCACGTGCCCGAGCAGTTCGTGGTGCTCGACGCGCAGGTGACCGAGCACGCGCCCGCGGAGCACACCTGACCCGCGGGGCACACGGTTCCGCACGCGCCGCAGTTGTTGTTGTCGGTCTGGAGGTCGCGGCACGTGTCGGAGCAGTTGGTGGTGCCCGCGCCGCACGCGACCTGACACGCGCCCGCGGAGCACACCTGGCCGGTGGGGCACACGTTTCCGCATGCGCCGCAGTGGTTTCTGTCGGTCTGTGTGTCGCGGCACGAGCCAGCGCAGATGACCTGTCCGCCGCCGCACGAGAGCGAGCACGTCGAGTCGACGCAGATCTGACCCGCGGCGCAGCGCGTCCCGCAGGTGCCGCAGTTCTCGCGGTCGGTGCGGGTGTTGGCGCAGTAGCGCATGGGGGCGCCGCCGTCGGTGGTCGCGGGCGCCGTGCAGGTCGCGAGGTCGCTCGCGCAGGTGAGGGCGCACGCGCCGTTGGAGCACACCTGTCCGGCCGCGCAGTTCACCCCGCACGAGCCGCAGTTGGCCCGGTCGGTCATGGTGGTCACGCAGAGCCCGCCGCAGAGCGTCTGGCTCGCGGGACAGCTCTGCGCGCAGCGCCCGGCCATGCAGACGAGGCCGTCTTGACAGGCCGTCCCGCAGGCGCCGCAGTTGTCGCGGTTGCGCTGGAGGTTCACGCACACGCCGCCGCACTCGGTCTCGCCCTCGGCGCAGCGAGGCGCGATGTCGTTGCTCGCGTCGGCGCCGCCCACGACGGGGTTGCCGGTACAGCCCGCGAGCGCGGTGATGACGGACAGCGCCGTCACCCATTTCAAGAGTTCTCTCATCGGTCAGGGGCCCTTTCGCGGGAGCGCATCAGTCCCGCCGTGCTCGAAGCATCGCGGCGCGGAGCCACAGGGCCCTGCGCCTCGGTGTCCACGTATACCTCCGAGGGCGTGTGGGCGGGGCGTGTTTTGCGCGCGAAGCGGGGGTGTTGCGGCGGGTGAACGAGAGAGGACAGAACGAGGCGTTGAGGCGCCTGTTCAGGCGTCGCGCCTACCGACCCGCAGGGCGCGCAGGGGCCGCCGTCGGGCCCGCGGGCACCGGCGCCGCAGTTCGCGCGGGAATCACCGGCGTGCTCACGCGCGTGGTGAGTCCCTCGGAGGGGTTCGCGTCGCGCCACGCCTGCACCGTGCGAAGCAGCGGCGTCGCAGGGAGCCCCGCGGCGGTCTGCGCGGCGAGGAGCACGGCGTCGGGCGCTCGCGCGGGGCGGAACATCCGCGTCGTGCCCATGACGCGCGCGCACTGCGGGCAGGTCGTCTCTTCGACCACGACGAAGTCTTCGAAGGAGAACACCGTCGTCGAGCCGCGCGCGTTCTGACCAGGGGCCGATCGCGTCCAGTGCGGCGTGGCCGAGAGGCGCTGCGCGATGTGGAGGTCGACGGGCGCCTGCACCGCGCCCACGGAGCCGTCGGCCGCGCACTGCTTCGTGACCGAGGCGTTTTCGAACGTGACCTCGGCGCAGCGGTGATCGAAGACGTGCCGCGCCCAGAGGGCGTCGTTCGCGGCGGGCGACCACGCGAGGGCCGACGCGGCGAACACCGAGAGCGAGAGCGTGAGCGCGCGAAGGGCTGAGCGGTGCTTCATGAGGGACGCGGTCTCCGTGGGTGAAGGGGGTGATCGGGTGGGGGAAAGGGTGGCGCGATGGTACGCGAAGTCGCGCGGGTTGTTGATGCTGGTGACGTTGGTGTTTGCGTCGGGCGCTCACGCGCCCGCGCTTGTGCGCGAAGCCGTTGGCGAGCGGCGGCCGAGTGCGTAGTCTCCGCCGCCTCGGAGGGAGATCCACGACATGACACGCAAGGCGACGCAGCTCTCGGGGCACTGGCAGGGGCACTACGCGTACTCGATCGATCCCAACTCGCTCACGCCCACCGCCCTCAAGCTCGACATCGAGGGCGACGCCGTCACGGGCGAAGGCGTCGACAACGACGGACCGTTCACCGTGACCGGCACCTTCGACGCCGCGCGCTCCACCGTGCGCTGGCAGAAGCGCTACGCCGGACGCCACGGCGCCCGCGTCGCCTACGTGGGCCGCCTCGACGCCGCCTCGCAAGAGATCACCGGCCGCTGGCGCATCGTCAACACCTCCATCTGGGGGCGCTTCACGCTGCGTCCCGGCGAGCGCGTGGGCGCCGTGCTCGAGCGCGACACCTCGAAGGCCGAAGACTTTCTCAAGCGCCGCGCCGAGGAGTGGCGCTCGCTCTGCACCATCGACATCGAGGCCCTGCGCTTCGACGGCGAGCGCGCCATGCTCGAGCCGCTGCTCCGCGACCCCGACTACGTGAACGCGCTGGCGAGGGTGCAGGAGACGCGCGACGAGCTCTCGTCGGCGATCCGCGCGAGCGGCCCCTCGAGGTCGCGCGTGCGGCTGCGCAGGCCCATGGTGCCGGGGCTCTTCGACCTCCTCGACCGCTGCGTGAAGGTGCTCGGACTCAAGGCTCCCGTCGACCTCTACGTGACCAACGACGGCGCCTTCAACGCCTTCGTCACCGTGACCCGAGATCGCCGCATCGTGATCGAGGTGACCTCGGGCGCCATCAACAACCTCCCCCCCGCCGAGATGCTCTACGTGCTCGGGCACGAGATCGGACACGCGCTCCTCGGGCACCTCGAGACGCCGCCCGTCGAGGGCGACGACGTCATCGGCATCACCGCGCTCCGCAGCTTCGCCCTCCAGCGCTACGAGGAGGTCTCCGCCGATCGCGTCGGTCTGCTCTGCTGTGACGACGTCGAGGCCGCGCTGCGGGCGGAGTTCATCCTCACGACGGGGATCACCAACCGCGACGCCCTCGGCGACGTGCGCGCCTTCGTCGAGCACGCGCGCCGCGCCATCGACGCCATCGACAGCCGCGACGCCGAGGCGCTCTCGGGCTTCGACACGCACCCCTACGGCGAGATGCGCGCCCTCGCCATCGACCTCTTCTCGCGCTCGAAGACCTTCGCCGCGCTCGTCGGCCGCGACGGCGCCGCGCTCAGCGAGGCGAAGATGGAGCGCGAGGTCGCGCGCCTCATGCGGCTCATGAACCCGAGCGTCATGGAGGCGGGCCTCAAGGACGGCGACGTCGCGGAGTTCGTCGTGCTCGCCGCGCTCGCGGTGGCCGAGGCCACGGGCGGCGTGAGCGCCTCGGAGCGGCGCGCGCTCAAGAAGCTCGCGCAGGGCCACACGGAGCTCATCGAGAAGGCGCAGTCGCTTCCGTTCGAAGAGCAGCAGCTCAGGCTCGTGGAGCTCGCCGAGGTGCTCACCACGACGCTCCCGGTCACGGACCGCGCGGCCATCGTGGCCGACCTCGCCGTGGTGGCGCGCGTCGACGGGCGCGTCTCCGCGCGCGAGAAGGCCGCGCTCGACGGGATCGCGGAGCTCCTCGGCGTCCCCTTCGGCGGCGTCGACGACACGCTCGACTCCGCCGACCACGGCGTCGACTGACCGCGCGGGCGCTTGCCCGAGGTCGGAGCTTCGTGATCCCCTCGCGTCGTCGTGCACCGCTCGATGCCTCCGCTGATGAAGACCGCGACCCTCGCAGCGCTGCTGCTCGCGTGTCACGCCTCCCCCTTTCGCTGCGACGCCACGCGAACGTGTGAGCCGGCATCGATCTGCACGCCCGAGGGCTACTGCGCGAGGCCCTCGCCCGTGTGCCTGAGCGGCTACGCGTACACCAACAGCGCCGCCTCGCCGGGAGACTGCACCACTCCGCGCGACGCGATGACCGACCGACCCGACGCCGTGCCGTCGCCCGACGTCACGACCTCCGACGTCGCCCCCGCTGACGCGAAGCCCGTTGACGCCGCCCTCGACGCGACGCAGCCCGACGCGACGCAGCTCGACGCACCGCCGTCCGATGCAACGCCTCCGGATGCAACACCGCCCGACGGGGGCGCGTGCCCGCTCTCGCTCCGGGCCATCGCGCCCATCTCGGGGACGCGTCTCCGCGCGCGCGATGTCGAGCTACGCGTGCGTCGTGCGCGCCTCGATGGGACGGTCGAGTTT
>JBPOHC010000780.1:0-1544 GCA_052035985.1 Myxococcota bacterium
AGAAACGCGGGGCCGAACATCGCCGGAGGCAGTCGACCCTGACAGGCCGACGAGAGGCTGCCGTTGATCGTGCTCAGCGAGTCGAGCGCGTCGAAGCCGCACGCGAGACCTCCGCCGAGGAGCCCCGCGCCGCCGACCGCGAAGCCTCCCACCGCGCCGCCGAGCAGCTCCGCCGCGACGCGCATCCCCGCGGGGGCGGGCGCGTTCGCAGCGCGACCCGTCGAGGCGTTGTAGCCCGCGCGCATCCGATCGAAGGAGTCGCCCGACTGCGCCGAAGCGACCGAAGAGAGCCCGAGGACCGAGAGCGAGAGCGCCAGCGCGCAGAGGGAGGCAGAGCGAATCATCATGGTGTGGCTCCTTCGATCGCGGCGCGTCGGCGCCGTGTGACGACCCCTCATTGCGCCCCGGATGCCACGCCGTGAACTCACTGAAATAGCTTGTTTCGTGGCTCTTTCGCGCGCGTGTCGGCGGCGCGTCATCGCGTCGGCGTGGCGCGAGCGCCCCGGTCTGCGCGCGTCGGTCAGACGCTCGCGTGCGCTCCCCGAGGGCAGCGCCTACGATGCGGCCCGTCGCATGCGCCAACAGCCTCCCTCGTCGCTCCCTCGCCGCGGTCTCGCGTCGACGCTGTGGTGGACCTTCACCTCCGCGCTCTACCTCGCGTGGGCCGCGCTCGTCGTCGTCGCGCCCACGGCCGCCGCGTGGGTGGCCTCGTCGCTCGCGGCGCACTCCGGCGGGAGCATCCGCGCCGCGGCCGCCTCGGGGCTGCTGGTGTTTCCGCTGCTCCCTGTCGCGTGGGAGGCCGTGTCGTCGTGGCGCCGCGCGCGCAAGTCGAAGACCGCGAAGCGCTTTCTCACGCTCACCGATCGCATGGTGCTGCGCACGCTCGCGGTGAGCCTGACCTTCCTCGGCGCGCTGATGGCGCGCGATCCGCAGCGCGTGTTCGTGGCCCTCAACGCGCGCGGCGACTGGATGCTCGACGGCCATCACGACGCCCGCGCTGAGTCCGCGCGTCGCGCCGTCTTCTGGCTCGCGTCGAAGTCCGAGTGGCTCCACCGGCTCACCGACGACAACCCCTTTCACGAAGACAGTCATTCGCGCCCGAGGCCGCAGCCCATCGTCGATCGCGTCGTCGCTCGCACGGTGACCGACACGACCCCGAATCCGTCACCGACCCCGACACCATCACCGACCCCCACGCCGACTCCGGCACCGCCCGTCACGGACACGCCCCCGACGCCTGCGCCCGTCGCGGATTCGCACGCGTGGCCGTGGCGCGGTGAGCTCCACGTCGCCGTGCGAGAGTTGCCGCCCGAGGTCGAGACCTCGCCGCGCTCCGTCGGTCTCTACCTCGCCTCACGCGAGACAGACCCGTGGAAGCTCGCGCGCGCCGTCCACGACTACGTGGCCGATCGCGTGGCCTACGACGTCGACTCGTATCGCCGCGGCGTGTATCCGCCGCAGGACGCCGAGACCACCTTCCGCACGCGCAAGTCGGTGTGCGCGGGCTACGCGGCGCTCTTCGAAGCCGTGGGACGCGCCGCGGG
>JBPOHC010001129.1:0-8200 GCA_052035985.1 Myxococcota bacterium
CTCATGGAGCAGTGGATCAGCGTGGAGCACTCGTACTTCTCGCCCCACGCGATGAAGGCCGTGCTCAACATCTGGTACGCCTCGATGCAGGGCAAGGAGCCCGACGGCGAGGTCGTCGCCAAGGGCCTCGCGGACTCGACGCGCGCCCTCGACGTGCTCGAGAAGAACCTCGCCGGCAAGGACTACCTCGTCGGCGCCTTCTCGCTCGCGGACATCAGCTACGCGCCCTACCTCCAGTACCTCGAAGACATGCGCATCGACGCCATCGTCACCGAGCGCCCCAACGTCCTCGCCTGGTGGAAGCGCGTCAGCGCCCGCCCCGCGTGGCAGAAGGCCATCGGCAAGGGCGCCTGATCACACGCTCCGCAGAGACGTCCACGCCTTCGCCCGCCTCGCCTCCCTCGCGCCTCGCGCCACCGTGACGAGCGCGCGATCCCGCATCCACATCGAAGACAGCGCCTCGGGCGCCCGTGGCCACCACGCGTCGAGCGACGACGTGATGGACTCGAGGTTCGCGAAGCTCCCCGCGAGCGCGACGTGCGTCGACGGCGCCTCGACCGCCGCGTCTGCGAGCGCGCGCAATCCCACCGCGTGAGAGACGAGCCGCTCCGCGATCGCATCGGCGCCTCCGTGACGCCGCAGCGCGCCGAGGAGCCACGCCGTCACCGCGGCTTGCACATGCAGGTCTTCGACGGTGCGAAAGGGCCTCACGAGGTCGCGCCACCCGTCACCGCCGAGCCGCGCTTCGCGTGACACGCGAACACGTTCGAAGGTCACCGTGGCGTGCGAGACCTCGGGCGCGAAGGACAGCGCGGGCATCTCTTCGAAGCGCACACCCTCGGCCGCGGGTGACACGTTGAGCAGGGCGAACGCGCGCGTCCCGTCGTCGGAGACAGACTCCACGGCGAGCACGAGGAGCGCGTCGGCGTCGCGCGCGCCCGTCACGAATCGCTTGGCGCCGTCGAGCGCGTAGCCCTCCGCGGTGACGGTCGCGCGGGTGTTGATGTGCTTGGGGTGGGCGCCGCGGTCTTCGCTCGCGCAGAGCGCCGCGCGCGTGTGCGCGCCGAGCGAAGGCACGAGGCGGTGGAGCGCCGCGCGGTATCCGCCCACGAACGCGGCGCCGACGGAGGGCGCGGTAAGTCCGAGGGCGAGCGCGCGTTCGAGCGGGTGCGCGAAGCGATCGCGGAGCGACGAGGCGGCGCTCCACCACGCGTGGAGGTCGTCTGCGAGGGGCGTCGCGTCGCTGGTGAGGAGGTGCGTGAGGAGGGCGTCCACGGGGTTGATCGGATCACCCCGCGGAGGCCGCCGCGTCAAGCGGTCAGTTGTACTGGTGGGCGAGGTCGCGGAGCGCGTCGAGCAGGTCGATGTAGCCGTGGAGCTCGTTGTCGAGCGGTCCGCGCTGCGCGGCGGGGAGGCGCTCGCGCGCGGCGGCGACGCGGTTGGCGTAGCCGAGCATCCTGGCGGCGATTCCGGTCTCGTCGGTGGGGTCGTCGCGGCGCGAGAGGCCGACGTTGGCGCCGAGCTCGCCCGCGCGTCCGCCGATGTGCACGGCGTTGTAGGCCACGCCCGTGTACGGGTTGCGGAAGGTCACGAGGTCGCGCGTGGCGTCGTCGGGCAGGGCCCAGTGGTCTCCCTCGCGCCAGAGGAGCGCCGAGACACGCGCGGTTCGATCGAAGGTGAGCTCGAGCTGACCGCGGAGGTACGCGAGGGCCTCGAGCTCGAGGGTGAACCCGAGGTTGGGGTTGATCGCGCGGACGCCCGCGCCGTGGTCGCGGCCGTTGGAGTTCATCCCGTTGCCGTAGGGGAGGTTGAGCCGCGCGTACTGCGTGCGGAAGAGCTCGGGCTCGGAGCCGTCGGCGCGCGGGCGCCCCTGCACGCCGACGTCGTCGTAGTCGCGCGAGAGGAGCGAGCCGAAGAAGCGCAGCGTGGCGCCGGGGTAGAGCGTGTAGAAATTGATCTGGAGCTGGTGCACGTCACCGAACTCGACGACGGAGCGCCCGGGCACCCACTGAAAGGTGTCGGTGAGGTACTCGAAGCCGAGCTGCTTGTCGTGGTAGCTGCCCACGGAGAGCAGCCGGTCGCGCCAGAAGAAGCCCGACGAGAAGTCGTACTGCGACGCGAACTCGCGGCCCGCGCCGATGGGGATGTTGATGCACTGCGTCCCGTTGTTGCGCTCGTAGACCGAGGTGCCGTCGACGCGCGTGCGGACGCAGTGGACGCCGCCGTTCTCGTTCACGGCCGACGACTGCGGCATGAGGATCGAGTTCGCGATGGTGTCGGTGACGAGCGCCGAGCCGAGGCGTCCGGCGTTCATGGTGCGCGCGCCGGGCGAGGTGGAGCTGGGGTCGAAGAGCGGCGCGTACGCGGGGTTGGCGCCGTAGAAGTTCTGGTAGATCGCCAGCAGGTACACGTAGTTGCGCATCGAGTAGTACATCTGGTCGAGGTACCGAGACGTCATGCGCGAGCGGTAGCCGTTGCGCGTGAAGGTCGCGCGGTTCCGCGAGAAGGCGTTGGCGAAGTAGTAGTCGAGGTAGTGCTGGGCCACGTACCGCATCGACTCGTACATGTCGGGGCCGGCGTCGTAGCGCTGCGTGTTCCAGATGTAGTTGGCCCAGTCGTCGGTGCCGAAGGAGTAGGGCACGAGCGCGTGGGGCTCCTCGAGCCTGCGCCCGTCGCGGCCCACGTCGGTGACGTTGCTGTGATCGGGCGTGAACGAGAACGCGCCGTAGCCCTGCTTCCGCGTCTCGCGGAGAAAGACGGGGTAGCGGTTCTCGTCGGTGAGCCGCGGGTCGCCCGAGGGGCCGATGCCCACGAGCGTGGGGATCTCGGTGTAGTGGTGCGTGGTCACCGTCGCGGCCATCGCGTCGCCGCTGTAGAGCGGTCGGAACGCGGACTGATATCCGCCCGACCACATCTCGTAGGCGTTGAGCGTCTCGGGCAGGTCGGCGACGTGATCGAAGGCCTCGACCATGTCGACGTAGCCGTGCATCACGAAGGCGCGGTCGTAGCGGCCGAGGCCGTGGGCGTCCTGGTTCCAGCCCACGTAGTCCATCACGGTGGAGTAGGCGTACTCCTCGACGCCGCCCTCCTGCTCCGGCTGAGAGTAGTAGGGCAGGCCGCGCGCCTGGTGCTCCCAGCGGGGGCGGAGCTCCGTCGCGGGGACGGGTCCCTCGGTGCCCGAGCTGCCCGCCGTGCGACGGAGGGCCCAGTAGCGGTCGGGGTAGTTCCACGGGTCGGCGGAGCCCGAGAAGTTGTGGCGCTCACCGACCGAGTGACCGAGCTCGTGGAGCGTCACGCCGTAGTGGATGAACTGCGTGAGGTACTGCTGGATCTCGTCGTAGTTGAGCGGGCAGTTGCTCACGCCCTGCGCGTCGACCTCGACGGTGTCGGGGCACGTCGCGGGGGCGCCCTGCGCGTGAAAGTTCCACGCGCGGCCGAAGCGCACGTCTTCGGGCACCTGGTTCGAACGGAAGCGGTGCACCAGCGTGGCGATGACGTCGTCGCTGAAGGCCGCCTCGGCGCGGCACTCGTGCTCCTGCATCGTCCGCTGCCACGCCTCGCGCGCCTGACGGAACGCCATGCTGTTGTTGCGGAACGGCGACGCCGCCGCGAGGGCCTCCTGCGTGCGCAGGTCGGGGTCGATCTCCTGCCCGAGCAGCATCTCGCGGTCGACCACGCTCGACTCGAGCGACGTGCCCTGGAGCCTCGCCATGCGCGCCGCGGAGTCCTCGGTGCTCGTGTGCGGGAGGTCCGCCGCGTGCTGCGACATGAGGCTTCGAAGGAGGTAGCGATCGTTCACCTCGCCGCTCACGGTGTCCGTCGCGAGCGCGCGGATCTCCGACGCAGACAAGCTCTGCTGATCCTCGGGGGCCACCGTGCGCATGTGCTCCAGCGTCGACTGGCCGAGCACCGTCTGGATCTCCTCGGCGCTCTGATAGTCACGGAACACCGGCCTCGGCGCGTAGGGGACGCTGCCCCCCGTCCTCACGTCGCGCCCGCCGAGCGAGCGCACGTAGTCGTACGCGTCGAAGATCGTCTGACCGAGGGCGAAGCGCTCGGGCGTCACCTCGCGGTTGAGGATGCGGATCATGTCGGTCGCGAACGCGGCCTGCGAGTCGGTGACCGTGAGCCACACGGCGCCGCGGCCCGCGAGCACCTCGCCCGTGGTCGGGTCGCCGGTGATCATCGCGAGGCCCCAGGGCCCCTGCGCGTCGAACTCGTTCACCGACGCGAGCATGCTGTAGCGCGTGTCTCCGAGGCGCGCGCTCGTGCCCTGCGGACCGCACGCGTCGAGGTCCCACCCCGCGGCGTGCGCGGCGTCGACCTCGGCCTGCGTGTGCGCGCCGGGCTTCGACGCGTCGGCGCCCCACACGGGGTTGTGGCACGCGGTCCAGACGGCGCGCGCGTCGGCGGTCTCGGGCGCGCGCTCGTCGCGCCACTTCGCGCAGGCCGCGGCGGAGCCTCCGTTGCGCGTGTCGACGATGCACTCGCGGTAGCGCGCCTCGCGGACGGCGTAGTTGAACACCCTGCGCCACTCGCTCATGATCGCGTTGGTCACGGGCATGATGCGCTCGGGGTAGTTGGGCGACAGGTGGTACGCGATGGGCCGCACCGCGCGCTGCCGGTACGGCAGGAGGCACAGGCCCAGGCGGTCGCCGCGCGTCGAGGCGACGTCGAGGTCGCAGCGCGCGCCGGAGTCGGCGCCCATCCCCGGGAGCGCCTCGCACTGCGCGTCGGCCTCGCGCGTGCGTGACGCCTCGTCGCCGCTGCGGCTGTTGGGCGCGCAGCGCACGAAGACCTCGCCGCAGCGGTTGCGGTTGGTGCCCGGCGCCGTGTCGCATCGCGCGGTGGCCGACACGCCGAGGCAGTCGGCGTCGGTGGCGCACGCGGGGTCGCCGGCCTTGTGGTCGAGCGCGCCCGCGGCGGCGCTCACGTGGTGCTGACGCCAGAGGTTGTGTCGGTTGGCGTAGTGGCGCCGCTCGAGCTGCCCGGGCGAGCCCGTGCGGAGGTTGAAGCCGTTGCGCGTGTCTTCGAAGAAGCCGAAGCGCTCCATGCGGTGGCCGTCGAGCACCGTGGGCGAGTAGTCGCGCGACGGATCGACGCGACGGAACGACACGCGAAGGAGCACGTCGGCGGGCTCGCACGACTCCGTGATGCGGTCGTAGAGGAGGCACGCGGGGACATTCCCCGTCCCTTCGATGCTCACCGTCTCGGGGTGCAGGATCATCCGGTTGGTGACGTCGAAGTAGCGCAGCGCGTTGGGGGCGCCGTTGAAGGCCCCGTAGTCGAAGACCGGGCGGTTCGGGTCGTCGGGCGTGTTGATGTACGCCTGCGCCTCGGCCTGCATGGTGCCCCACGCGACGGAGGTGATCGGGGTGAAGGTGCCGACGAGGTTCTTCGACCAGTCGACGCGCATGAAGTCCCTGCGGTACCAGGGCCGGTCGGCGTCGTTCTCGACGAGGATGTTGAGGGGCTCGCCGGTCTGCTGGTTGTAGTCGTTGCGGATGTCGAAATGGCTGTCGATCTTGTACGCGGCGATGATCTCGCCCTGGCGGCTGCCCTGCCCCGCGCTCGACCCCATCTGACCGTCTTGCAGGCGGTCGTAGCCCTGTCGCGCGATGAGGAGGTTCTCGGTCACCTCCCAGTAGATCCGCTCGACCTGGGTGTACGAGGTGACGCCCGCGGCGCCCGTCGTGGCGGGCTTATCGAGCACGGTGATCTGGTGGTACCACTGCGCCTCGGCGCGGATGACGCTCTCCGCGAGCGTCGGCGGTTGGCGGCTGTTGAGCGCGCCCGCGGGCGCCCGCTGGATCGCAGCGAACTGCGACGGGATGAGGTCCGACTTGCGGAGATAATCGGGCTGGACGCGGTTGATGGCTTCGCGTTCGAGGGCGCATCCCGGCGTTGCGGGACCGGCCATCGCGAACATCGCACCGAGCGTCCAGAGCCAGCGAGCGCTGGAACGGGCCTTCATTCGTTTCCTCCTCGCGGCGCGGGCCGCGAAACGTTGGTGTGAGAGACCGCAGCGGGCACCTGACACGAGCGAGGCGCTTGTGCCCTGCGGACGCGAGGAAGCAGCACGGATGCCATCCGCCACGCTCCACGCCTGCGGAGTCTATTCCAGAGTGTGCGGCGAATGGCGGTAGGAAACTGACGCCGTCGAGCGATCGAAACGTACCGATCGTGACGGGAGGGAGCGGGCTCGGGGTCTGTGCAGCGAGCGGGGAGGGTTCAGCGCTTCTGGAGCTTCTCGACGCGATCGAGGAGGGCTCTGCCCTTCACCGGATCGGTCATGTGGACGAAGGCCGCCATGCCCTGCACCTGCGCGAGCGACTCGCCCTCCTTCGCGCCTTTGCCCCGCTCGCGATTGAAGATCGCAGCGCGGAGCCGTCGACGGACATCACGGGGCACCCTCGCCTCGGGCACCCCTTCGGGCGCCTCGTTGATCACCAGGCCCGTGACCTCCTGGCAGTTGCCCCTTCGGAGCACCTCGGTCTTCGTGGGATGAAGCGCGAAGCCTTCAGCACGGAGGATCTGTCCGATGCCTCGGAGCATGGCGCCCACGGGGGCCTTCGGGCGCGTCCCGGCGGGCGCTTCGGGCGACGGGCGCCACGAGAAGGTCAGGTCGTCGGCGTAGCGCGTGTAGCGAAACCCGAAGACCCGCGCGAGGCCCGAGAGGCGACGGTCCATGCGGAGGCAGATGGCGTTGGTGATCGCGGGCGACGTGGGCGCTCCTTGCGGCAGCGCCCGAGGCCCCGAGGCGACGTGGAGGGTCTTCGCGCGGAACTGCACCATCTCGCGCGGCGCCTCGGTGGCGAGGAGCGCGAGGAGCGTCGCGACCTGCTCGGAGTATCCCGCCTTGCGGTAGAGCCCCTTCACGCGACGCCAGGTCACCGTCGGGAAGAAGTCCTTCACGTCGACCTTGAGGAGCACGTGCGCGCCCGCGTGGGCCTTCGCGTTCGACACGATCGATCGCGCCGCGAGAAACCCATGCGCAGCCCCGTGAACAGGGAGCTTCTCGGCGACGTTCCGGAGCGTCCAACGCTGCGCGGCCTTGAGGTCACGCTTGGGCGCCGTGATGGTGCGCATCGAGCCGTCGCGCTTCGGAATCTGCCAGCGGCGATAGTGCGTCCCCGTGTCGACCTCGCGATGAAAGGTCATCCAGCGGAGCCGCGGGAGCGTCATCCCGAGCGCCTTCGCGAGCTCCTCGGGGGTCTTGATGTCAGGGAGACCGTTCGCGGCGAGCCGCTCCTCGCGTCGATCGATGTCGAAGCGATCGGGCGAAGCGTCTTCGTCCCAGTAGACCGACGTGCCGAGGTGGGTGATGTGCGTCGCCTGCCACGACTGCCACGCCGCACGGCGCAAGCTCCGACGCTCCGCCGCTTCGGACTTCTTGAGCTCCTTGTAGTGCTCGCGCTCCTTGCCCGAGAGCGACGCGGGGTCGAGGTGCTCGGTCGAGAGGTTCTTCGCGACGAGCTCTGCGCGGACCCAGTTGTCGACGCCGCCCGCTTCAGAGATGGCCTTCCAACGCGCGACGCGGGCCTCGTGCTCGATGCGACGCTTCTCGCGCTCGAGCTCGCGCGCGGCGGTGACAGGCTGCGGCGCGGCGGGCGCCCCCGTGGGGAGCGGCAGGAGCACCGGCGCGGGGCTCTGCACCATCGTGTCGATCTTCGCGGTCATCGGCAGTTCCTCTGCGGCGTCAGTTCTCGAAGGGGCTGCGCGTGCGACGCGGAGGGTGCGACGGGCGATGCGAGTGACAGGTCTTCGAAGGGTCTACGCGGGGAGGCGCTGAGCGCGTCACCATCCCACATGGGGCATCGGTAGCCTCACCGGTTCTACGCTAACCCGGGCCTCTAGTACCGGGTGAGAAACGGCCTTCGGGCAGTTGGTTCAGCTCTCACCCGGTACTAGAGGCCCGGGTAAGCGTTGAACCAAGAACAGGCTACCCTGCGGAGTGTGTCGAGTGATCGATCCAGGGCGACGCAACATCGCCCCCGCGCACGAGGCGCGACGGCTGGCGCGACCAGCGACTCTCCGCGGAGACTCTTCGAGATTCACCTCGCGAACGACTGAAGCGTGAGGGCGAGAAAGCCTCCGTCGGCACACCACCATCCCCACCTGGGGCATCGGTAGCCTCACCGGAGAATCATCGCCGGGGGCCCGTACCGGGTACCGCTGCACGGCGGCCTGAGTCGTGGAT
>JBPOHC010001131.1:0-10597 GCA_052035985.1 Myxococcota bacterium
CTCGAGGTCGAACGCGCGGAGCTCGCCGAGCGCACGCTGCCCGACCTCGACGGCATCACCAACCTCGAGGCCGTGTTCTTCGAAGGCGCAGAGCCCGTCCGCGCCGAGTGACCCGCCTGACCCGCTACTCCATCCACGCGAAGGGCGGGAACTCCGTGCTCACGTCGTCCGCGGGAAAGGGCACCAGCACCACGCCCGTGCGCTCCCTCACGATCACGTGGTCGTCGGAGCGCGTCGAGCCCGCCACGATCATGAAGCCCACGAGCTCACCCGGCGAAGGGACGTATCCCGTCATCACGCCCCAACGCCCCGGATCGTAGAGCCAGCCCGGTCCGATCTGCGACGGGTTGTCGAGCATCTTGTCGGTCTGGTTGGGCCTGAGGCGCTCTCCGCCCGTGGCGTACCAGCGTCCGCCGATGTGAAAGAACACCCAGACGGTGGCCTCCTGCGTGGTGCCGTCGGGGTCGATCTGCACGGGCGGCCACATCCCCCGCCGCTCGTGGTCGATGTGAAAGGTCCCCGGGCGGAACGACAGCGACGTGATGCGCGACGTGACGGGGAAGCTACGCACGTCGGGGCTCGACACGATGGTGACGTCCGAGAGCCTGAAGTCCGCGGCCGTGGTCGTGTCGCACGAGACCGCGACGCGCTGCGTGGTCGTCGCGCCGAACCAGCGGACCCCGTCGCGCACCATGCGCCAGTCGGTGGTGTACATCCCCGCCGCGCGCGGCGACGCGAGGGGAATCGTGAACTCTCGCGTGGCTCCCGGCGCCACGGACTCGCCCGCGGGCCAGCGCACGCGCGTGTCCGACGTGTAGAACGGATCGCTGTCGTCGACGGCGCCGAGCGCGTAGCCCGCGCCCACCGTCCACGTCGTGGTTCCCGTGTTCTGCACGCGCACCGTGGCCGTCGTGCGAGCGGAGCACCCGAGCGACATGGGGAACATGGCCTCGACGATCGTGGCCTCGTCGGTGCCCGCGGGGCCCACCTCGGGCGGCGGCGCGCTCACGTCGGTCGTCATCGGAACGTCGGGCGTGACGACGTCGCTGACATCGAGCGCGGCGCTCACGTCGAGCGTCGCGTCGCGGATCACGTCGGCGGTGACGTCGGGCGCAGCGGGTCGGTCGACGCGCGCCGTCACGTCTGCGACACCGGGCGCGGCGCTCGCGTCGTCTTCGAAGCTCACGTCGGCTGGCAGGCAGCCGGCAACGAGAGAGCACACGGAGAGCGCGATGCACACGGCGACGCGGGGCATGGTCATCACCCCTCGTTGGTATCGAATCGCGGCCCGCCCGTCGAGGGACGCGCCGAGCGTTCAGTTCGCGTCGAGCATGCGCCGCACCGCGGAGCACAGGACGTTTCGCTCGTAGGGCTTGGGCAGAAAGTTGGGGCCGAGCACGCCGTGGTGGGCGATGGTTTCGTCGGTGTAGCCCGAGGTGAAGAGCACCCGCGTCGCGGGGCTCCGCGCGACGATGTGCGAGGCGAGCTCCTTGCCGTTCATGCCCGGCATCACGACGTCGGTGATCACGAGCTTGATCTTCGAAGCGTTCGCGTCGAACACGCGCAGCGCCTCGGCGGCGTCGGCCGCGGTGACCACCTCGTAGCCCGCAGAGCGCAGCATGCGCCGCGCGGCGTTGCGCAGCGCCGACTCGTCCTCGACGACGAGGAGCATCTCGCTCCCCCGCTGCGCGGGCATCGACGACGGGTGCGCCGACGAGATCGCCGCGGGCTCCTGGCGCGGGAGGAACACGCGGAAGGTCGCGCCCTCCCCCGGCTCGCTCTCGACGGTCACGGCGCCGCCGCTCTGCCGCACGAGGCCGTAGACCATCGCGAGCCCGAGGCCCGTGCCCTTGCCCACGGGCTTGGTGCTGAAGAACGGTTCGAAGACGCGCGCCCGCGTGGCGGCGTCCATGCCGTGCCCGGTGTCTGCGATCGCGAGCTCGACGTAGGGCCCCGCGGAGACCTGCAGCGCCGCGGCCCGCGCGTCGTCGAGGTCGACGTTCGAGGTCCTGACCTCGACGCGCCCGCCGTCGGGCATCGCGTCGCGGGCGTTGATCACGAGGTTGACGATGACCTGCTCCATCTGGCCGCGGTCGGCGAGCACGTCGTAGAGCTCGTCGCACGCGATCACGCGGAGGTCGATGTCCTCGCCGATGAGCCGCCGGAGCATCTTCGAAACGCCGTCGACGAGGGAGGCCAGCGAGACCGCCTCGGGGCGCAGCACCTGACGGCGGCTGAACGCGAGGAGCTGACGGGTGAGCGCCTCGGCCCGCCGCGCCGCGCGCTCCACCTCCGCGAGGTCGTTGCGGAGCGCGTCGGAGCCGAGCTCCGCCATCACGAAGTCCGTGTACGAGAGGATCACGGTGAGGATGTTGTTGAAGTCATGCGCGACGCCGCCCGCGAGGCGCCCCACGGCCTCCATGCGCTGCGCGACGCGGAGCAGCTCCTCGGTCTCGCGCTGCGCCGTGAGGTCTTCGAGCACGCCCGTGGCGCCCACGACCTGACCGTCGACCACGAGCGGGCGCGTCGCGCTGCGTACGATGCGCACCTTCCCCGCGGCGTCGAACATCCTGTACTCGACCATCCCCGCGGGCTTCCCGAGCTGCGCGTAGCGGGCCCGCAGCCGCGGGATGTCGTCGGGGTGCGTGAAGTCGTCGCGCGACCGCCCGATCACGTCCTCGGGCTTGTACCCGAAGTGCTCCACGGCGCGGTTCACGAAGGTCATCCGACCGTCGAGGTCCGTCGAGAAGACGACGTGAACGAGGTTGTCGACGAGGCCGCGGTAGCGGTCGTTCATCTCCGAGAGCGCGGCCTGCGTGCGCTTCTGCTCGGTGATGTCACGGCTGAAGACCGTGTAGCCCGCCACCTCGCCGTCAGCCCCGAGGCGCCGCGAGATCTTGACCGCCCACCACGTCTCCTTGCCTCGGACGTCGAGGCGATGTTCGAACTGCGCGGAGACCTCGCCCGCGGCGACCGTCGCCAGCGCCCGATCGAGCATCACGACCAGCGCCGACGGCAACACCTCGCGATAGCGACGACCGAGGAACTCCTCCGGGGGCACATAGAGCTGATCCATCGTCGGCGCGTGGTAGTCGACGAAGCGGCCTTCGAGGTCGATGCTGAAGATGAGGTCGTCGAGCGACGCGACCACGAAGGCCAGATGCGCGCGCTGCGCCTCCAGCGATCGGGCCCTCGCGACGCACTCGTCACTCGCCGGAATGGTCCTCCCGCGCAGCCCTCGGAGGGGGAGCAGGGTGCCGTGTGTCCTTCGATGGCTTCTCACGATCGGGTTGACACCTACAGCAATATGGGGACCTTCACGCCCGTGCGCTGGATCGTGAGTCGAGGCGCGCGCACACGGGCGCCTCTACGCAAAGGATTCGTCGCCGACAGCCTTCTCGGTGCGCGACGCGCCGTCGAACGGCGGGCTTCAGAGTGCGACGCCGAGGCCGATGCGAGGCACCACCCGCGCGCCCCACGAGTCGAGCACCACGCCGTAGTTCTCGACGCGCACCCACGGCAGCGCGGGCAGCGGAATCACCCCATCGACGCCGAGGCTCACGCGAATCCACCGCCACGGGCGCCACGCGCCCTCGACGCTCGCGAGGGGCCCCACCCAGAGGTCGCGCTGCTCCGTGGCGTCGTTGATTCCGAGCGCGCCGCGCGCGGTGCGAGCGCCGACCTCGACGCCGAGACACCCGTCGACGCTCAGCGCGCGCCACGCGAGGCGACCGCAGCCGCGCGCAGAGACCGTCCACGCGCCGACGTCGGCGAAGCCCTCGGCGTGCCGTTGAAACAGCCCTCCGCCGCTGTCGGTGCCCAAGGGCGCGAAGTACGCGGCGCTCAGCCCGAGGCTCGCGAAGCTCCACGCGATGGCGACGCTCAACCCGACGCCCACGTTGCCCGTCGGGAGCGCGCCGAAGTCCGTCAAGAGCTGCGCGTCGACGTCAAGGTTCCAACGCCTGCCGGGTGAAGCAGAAGGCGCGCGCGGAGGTCCCACGGGCTCGGCGTCGCGCCCATCCGGAGAAGGCGTCGGCGCGGGCGGTTGAGGTGGTGGCGGAGGTGGCGGTGCTGGTGGCGGCGGTCGTGGCGGTAGTGGCGGAGGGTCGACGTGGGCGTTGATGACGAGCGCGAGGTCGACGCCCGCGAGCTGCGCGAGGTCGGCGCACCTCGGCGCGCTGCGCGTCGTGGGAACCGCGTCACCCGAAGCCGAAATGATCATCTGGAGCCGCCACGCGCCGCCCGGGACGTGACGCACGGTGGCCGTCGCGGTCCACTCGCCCGCGTCGTCGCGGAGCCCTGCGTCGCGCGCCCTCGCGAGCACCTCGTCGCGCGTCGGACAACTGCGCGGAGCGGTCCATGTGAGCGGTGATGCGGTCTGTGCGAGGGGCTGTGACGCGGCCGCGGAGACGAGCGCGAAGACGGTCAGCGATCGGACACGCATGTAGCCCGGAGCGAGTATGCCGCGGGCGAAACCGGGGCGCGCGCTCGGAGTTCATCGGCGACCGCGCGGGCCTCGTCGACGCGCCCTGCCATGCAGTACGCGCGAACGCGATAGGCCAGCACCTCGGGTCCGGCGACGCCGCGCGGGTGCTGCGTCGTGTGCTGACCGAGGATCGTCAACGCGCGCTCGGGGTCATGCGCCCGCAACGCCGCGTCGGCCTCGCGGAGGATCCGCCACTCGTCGGCCTCGGACGTGGGAGGCGCGACGCGACGCGGCCCCACGTGCGCGCTCGGAACGCCCACCGGAGCCTCCTGAATCGGCCACGCATGTGCAGAAAGAGCGGTAGGAGCGGTCTGCGGTGGGGTGGGAGGGCTCCCCGGTGCGGTAGGAGCGGTCTGCGGTGCACTGGGAACGCTCTGCGGAGCACTGGGAACGCTCTGCGGAGCGCTGGGAGCGCGCTGCGGAGCGATGGTTTCGATGCGCGGCGCCGTGAGACGCGCCGCGGGCGGCGGAGTCGAGCGCCACGCGAGCGCGCCGAGGAGCGCCACCACCGTCACCACGACGCCCGCACCGACGAGCGGCAACGTCTTCGTGGCGACGGGCGCGGGCGTAGGCGCAGACGCGAGGATCTTCTTGAGCAGGGCCTCGCGGTCGACGTCGCCGGGCGCGTCGTGCTCGCGGACCGCGTCGATCGCGCGACGGAGCGACGGGTCTGTCACGGCTGCCTCCTCTGGTGGAGCGCGACCTTGCGCTCGACCTCGTCCCACGCGCGGCGGAGGCGCGTCGACACGGTGTTGGGCGAGAGCGCGAGGGCCTCGCCGATCTCGCGTGCGGTCATCTCCAGAAACTCCGTCATGATGAACACGTCGCGGAGGTCTTCGCCGATCTCCGAGAGCACCTGAGAGAGCGCGGCGACGTCTTGTCGGGTCGAGGCCGAACGCTCGGCGCTCGCGCCCTTCGTGTCCGCGAGCACCTCGGGGAGCGGGTCGAAGATCCCCTTGCGTCGAATCCCTCTGCGGTACGTGCGAGAGACGTTGTTGGCGATGCCGAAGAGCCACGCGCGCACCGACGCGCGGCCGTCGTACGCGGCGCGGTTGACGTGCACGACCTTGAAGACCTCCTGGAGCTGATCTTCGAGGTCACGGCGCGGAACCCCCAGGCGCACGAGCGCGCGCCATACGAAATCGAAGTGTTCACGGTAGAGGGCCTCGAAGGCTGGCAGCTCGGTCACGGCGCGCACCTCGGAGGCCGCGCGGGCTTCGAGGGGGCGCGAGTGTGCCACGGCGTCGGTCGCGAGGAGGGTGAGCATCGGAGCGCTTCTGCGAGGTGCATTGACCGCCCCCCACGGGCGCTCGTTCGAAAATCGTCGGCCCCCGCGGCGGCGTCGCGAGCGCCCCGCGATTCATGGCATCGTCGCGCCCCGTCATGCGCAGGCTCCTGGCTCTCGTCCCGGTTCTCTCGATGGCCCTCGCGTCGTGCGAGGGAGGCGATCCTTCAGACACGGCCCCCGCGGCGCTTCGACCGGGCGCACCCGCGCGCGGACCGAGGGTGAGGTGGGACCTCGGTCACCGACCGCTCCCGGAGATTCCGCTGCCCAACGACGTGGCGACCTTCCCCGATCCGTCGTCGCCCACGGGGCTGCGCCTCAACGCGAGCCTGGTCACTCCGACGGGCTTCGAATCACGCATCCGTCAGGGCTTCAACGAGCTCGACGGGTGGGGGACCTTTCAGCCCGTCACCGTGGCCTTCGATGAAGACCTCGACCTCGCCGACCTCACGCGGCGCATGCGCGGCGACGACCACGACTTCACCGACGACGCGGTCTACCTCATCAACCTCACGACGGGCCTCCCCGTGCCCGTCGACATGGGCGACGGGAACTTCGTCTACACCGCGAAGAACCGCGACGGGTACTACCCCAACGACCCGCGCGGCGGTCAGTCGAACCTGCTCTTCGAAACCGTCGACGAAGACACCATCCGCAACGGCCGCATGGACCCCGGCGAAGACACCAACTTCGACGGAGTCCTCAACCGCGCCGCGGTCTTTCCCGCCGAATCAGCGCCCGAAGACAACCTGAGCACGTACTGGGAGCCCGACTCCCGCACGCTCATCGTCCGCCCGCTCGTCCCCCTCGAAGAGCGCACGCGCTACGCCGTGGTGCTCACCGATCGACTCCGCGGCGTGTCGGGATACCCCGTGCGCTCGCCCTATCCGACCATCGCCCTCTCCGCGCAATCGCCCGCGCTCGAAGCCCTCGACGGCCTCCTCCGCGGCCCCGCGTCGCGCTACTACGGCGGGCTCGTGTACCGCCCGCGCGCGACCGAGGGCGCCGCGAGCCGCGTGACCTTCGCGTGGACCTTCACCACGCAGACCACCGTCAGCGACATGCTCGACCTGCGTCGCGGACTCTACGGCGAAGGGCCCTTCGCCAACGCGCTGGCACCCTTCACGCCCGACCTCCAGGTGGCCCACACCAACGAGGGATCGAACTGCTCCGACGAGCAGGACGCGCGGCCGTACATCATCCGCGGCGCGGCGCTCTCGCAGCTCGTCGAGGCGCTCGCGCAGGCCCTCGGCGTCGACGACGCGGGACGGCAGCTCCTCGTCGAGCAGTACCGCTACGTCGACTACATCGCCTTCGGCACGTACCGCGTCCCCTACCCCATGGGCGACGCGGCTCACGACGACCTCCACGGTCGCTGGACGCTCAACAGCCGCACGGGCGAGATCGCGCACCTCGGAGCTGACACGGTGCAGTTCGCGATGGTGGTGCCCAAGACCCTCGCGGGTCACACGGCGCCCTTCCCCGTGGCCTTCATGGGTCACGGCTACACGGGCAACTTCACCGACGCGCTCGGCTTCGGTCCGTTCATGGCCGCGCACGGCGTCGCGATGGTGGGCATCAACGCGCCCGGTCACGGCCTCGTGCTCGACGCGGCCACGCGCGGCGTCGTCGGTCCGCTGCTCCGCGGGATGTGCAACGGCGGCCTCGTGAGCCCCCTCACCGAGAGCCGCGCGAGGGACCTCAACGGCGACGACATCGCCGACTCGGGCGGCAACTTCTGGACGGCCTACGTCTTCCACACGCGCGACGCGATGCGGCAGCACACGCTCGATCACATGCAGCTCATCAGGGCCATGCGCGGCTTCGACGGGCGCGCGCGCTCGGGCGTCGACTACAACCACGACGGCGACGCTTCGAACGACCTCGCGGGAGACTTCAACGGCGACGGCACGCCCGACGTCGGAGGCCCCGACGCGCGCTTCTACGCGATGGGCGGATCGCTCGGCGGGATCATGTCGATGACCCTCGGCGCCGCAGACTCGGCGGTTCGCGCAGCCGCCCCCGTCTCGGGCAGCGGAGGAATGACCGACGTCGGCATCCGATCGACCGAGGGCGGCGTGAAGGAGGCCGTGATCCTTCGGGTGATGGGGCCCCTCGTCGAGTCCATTCCTTCGAGCGAGTACGCGCCCTCGGACGGACGCTCCCGCACGTCGTGTCGCGCGGGTCAGAGCTCGCTGCGCTTCATCGTCCCCGACCTCAACAGCACGGGCGAGCTCGAGTTCGCGTGCGCCGACGTGCTCCCCGCGGGCTCAACAGAAGTGCGCCCCGACGGAACCGCCGCCGCCATCGCGCCCGGCGACGACGTGGTGGTGCTCAACCTCCGCAACGACGAGCGACGCTGCGCGCGCGCGGGCGCCAACGGACGCCTCCGCATCGGAATCCCCACCGACGACAACGACCCCCTCCAGGTGTTTGTGTATCGCGGCGCGGCCGTCACCGACTACGGCACCTGCGCGCTCTCTTCGAACGCCGAAGTGCGCGCCCTCATCGGCACGCAGCGGGTCATCGAAGGCGACTGCGACCAGGGCTGCGGACACATCCCCCCCGACGCGCGCGCGACCTCCAACGTGCGCCGATGGAACGTCCGCGGCGCGCAGCTCCGCTCGCCCGCCGAGGGCCTCGGGATCCGCCGTCAGACGCCCGAGATGCGACGCTTTCTGCTCCTCGCGCAGGCGGCCCTCGATGCAGCAGATCCGGTCTCGTGGGCGCCGATGTACTTCCTCCGTCGCCCGAGCGATCACCCGCAGCACGCGCTGCTCGTGGTGAACACCATCGGCGATCAGGCCGTGCCCATCTCCACGGGCAACGCCTTCGCGCGCGCCGCGGGACTCATCCCCTTCATGGCCCCGTCGACGGCGACGCGCTTCGCGGAGCTCACCGACTACGCCACACCTCAAGGGCTCTTCGACCGCTACGGCCGCACGCCCAACCGCGTGCTCATCGACCGCGGCGTGCTCGAAGGTCTCGCCAACGCGCGACGGTTCCCTGTCACGGGCCACGACGACTACCTCTTCGACGTTGACGACCTCGACGAGGGCGCGCAGCGCTTCGGAGAGCAGACCCTCACACCTCCCCTTCGACTCGTGCGCAGGGCCGCGCGCGCGGAGACTTCTCTCGACGCCGCGTGGCAGCCCACCCTCGCGTCATGGAGCGCCGACACGGGCCCCTCCGCGGGCGTGCTCAACGCGTACATGGCCCCGCGCGGGACGCACTCGTTCGCGCTGCCCGAGAGCCGCGACGCGTGGCACCCGCAGACGTACCTCCTGCACACGATCGGACACTTCTTCGCCACCGACGGACGCGACCTCTACTACCGCTCGCACCCGGCCGAGCACGCGTGCGCCGAGCAGGCCACGTGCAGCTTCATCGCGCCGCGGCCCGCATCGCAGTAGTCTCCGCGCCGTTCACAACTCCACGCAGAGGGATCACCGAATGAAGAAGCCCCACCTCGCAGCGGCCCTCGCCGCGTTGACCCTCACGCCCGAGGCCCTCGCGCAGTCCGAAGGGCGCATCCACGTCAGCATCGAGCGCGCGTTCGGCGTCACGTACAACAGCCTCACGAACTCGTCGGAGCGCACCGTCGGAAGCACCACGGTCACCACCGAGTCGACCTCCGAGTGGAGCTCGCTCAACCTCCTGGGCACCGGCGTCACGGGCGCGGTCCCCGGCGTCGGGAGCTTCCCCTGGGCGAACCTCCTCCCTCGCCTCGCGGTCGACTACGAGCTCTCGTCGCACCTCACCATCGGCGGCGCGGCCTTTCTCACGTACTCCACCGTCTCGAGCGAGGGCCTCACGGGATCGGCCTTCGGCTTCGGCCTCGCGCCGCGCGTGGGCTACTCGCTGCGCATCACCGACAAGCTCGCGTTCTGGCCGCGCCTCGGCGCCACGCTCGCGTACTACAGCGCCTCGCCCGAAGACGCCGGCGGCGGCTCCGTGCGCGTCACGCAGTCGACGCGCTACGTGCCCCTGTGGCTCAACGTCGAGCCCTCGCTCGTGTACTCCGTCGACCGCCACTTCGCGTTCACCTTCGGCCTCGTGGGCGACATCCCGCTGCTCGGCGGCGTCACGTCGAAGACCACCACCACCAGCGGCTCCGCGACGACCACCACGGAGCGCGACTCGACGCTCACGCAGCTCATCCTCGCCGCGCAGTTCGGCGTGATGGGCAGCTTCTAGGGCAGCGATCGGAGCGGCGGGGAGCTGCTCCCGAGGGGCGCGCGGCGGCCGATCCGGTGCGAGGACGTCAGCAGTCGTGATATCCACTACTGCGAGATGGAAACGCAGGAGAGCAAGATGTTCCGCACGGAGTTCTACCGCCAGCTCACCCTCGGCCCGCTCGAACCCGACGACCCCAGGTACGTGCGGCTCTACGACCTTGATGAACTCCGCGCGGATGACCCTGTAGAGCTGCTGCGCTTCGCCATCGACGCCAACCCGCCTCCGACCGCGCAGCTTGTCTCGGGCTTTCGGGGTACGGGCAAGAGCACCGAGCTCCGACGCCTGCGGAGCGACCTCCAAAAGGCCGGCTACGTCGTCGTGCTCTGCGACTTGGAGAGCTTCATCAACACGGGTCAGCCCGTGGAGCCCGTCGATTTTCTCTTCGCCTTCGTGCTCGCCGTCAGCGACGCGATGGTGTCGACCTACGCGGTCGATGACCCGCTGCGCGAGGGCTACGTCGAACGGATCAAGAACTTCTTCGCGCGCACCGAGATCTCCGTGCCCGAGCTCAACGCGGGCGCGACGGTGGGCGGTGACGTCGAGGGAGCGACGGCCGAGGCTAGCATCGGCGCGAAGCTGGTGCTCCC
>JBPOHC010000364.1:0-12221 GCA_052035985.1 Myxococcota bacterium
CCGTCGCAAGGGAAGACGCCTGGGTCGAGAGCGTCCGCGGAGGCGAGGTCGTCACGGTGGAGTACGCGCACCAGGGGGGATGGCGCTCGCTCGGCTTCATCGACCCCGGCGAGGCCCTCGGACGCGAAGACCCGCACGCGGGTGAAGACGCCGATTGACACGGAGTTTTCGGCTCTCATAGGGTCCTCCGCGGGTCCCATCGTCGGAGGTCATCGCGTGCAGCGTTCCCGTGTCGTCTTGTCGGTCGGTGTCGCGCTGGGGAGCCTCGCGCTCGCGGCGCGCTCACCGGCCTCGGATCTTCGAGGCACCCTCGCGGGCGCCGAGTCACTCACCCCCACCGCTCGCCAGGACCCTCCGCGCTTCCGCGCGGCGTACTGGGAGGTCCCCAACGGCGTGCTCCCGATCACCACCGCCCGCGCCAGCGTCGAGTTCGACGTGGGCGTGATCCTCACGGGCCCCGGCATCACCGAGAGCACGCAGCCCGTGGGCATCCGCGTCGAGGGCGGACGCTGCCGACCGGGCACCGTCGTGGTCTCTCCCGGCACGACGCTCGACATCACCAACGCCGACCTCGTGGGCCACGAGCTCTACGCCGTCGCGCGCGGCTCGACCGAGCGCGTCGTCCCCGCGCAGATGGTGACCCCCCGCACGCGGCGTCAGGTGCAGCTCGCGCAGCCCGGCGTGTACGAGCTCCGCGACGTGCGACAGCCCTCGTTCCGCTGCTGGGTGATCGCGGGCCAGGGCCAGGGCCGCATCCTGCTCCCCAACGCCGCGGGGGCCTTCGCGGCCACGGGCCTCGGCGACGGGGCGTACACCGTGAAGGTCTATTACGAAGGCGCTGAGCGGGCCTCTCAGGCCGTCGAAATCGCCGGGCGCGAAGCGCAGGTGCAGGTCTCGCTCGGCGGCGCCGCGGCGCCCGCGCCCGAGGCCGGGCGCCACCACGAACACGGGGATCGGTGACGCCCAGATGCTCTTCTCACGCTTCTGGTACCTGCTCCTCGCGGCCGTGACGGGCCTCGCCATCGCGGCGGCGACGCTCGCGCGGCTCACCTACGAGCACGACCGCGGCGCCGACGCGTCGGCCATGCTCGTCAGCGACAGGAAGCTCCTCGACGAGTTCCTCCGCCGCGACGCGCGCACGCGCATCGACGACCTCGCGCCCGTGAGTTCGAACGCCGCGCTCGTGACCGCGCTCGAGACCACCACGCGCCGCACCGACGACACCCCCGCGGTGATCGGCACCGCCATCACGCAGAAGCTCCGTGAGCTCAACCAGGGCCTCGGCGCGCTGCGCGGAGACATCCTCCTCGCCGTCGATCCGCGCGGCGTGGTCGTGGGCCGCACGGGCATCGGTGAAGGTGAGGTCGGCGCCAACCTCGGCGCGCTGCCTCTCGTGGCGAGCGCCATCGCTGGCAACACCCGCGACGACCTCTGGGAGATCTCGGGTCAGGCGTACCGCATGGCCGCGCGCCCGGTGATCTCGCAGGGCCGCTACTACGTCGGCGCCATCGTGCACGGCATGGCCCTCAACGACGCGTACGCGACCACGATCGCGCAGCTCGCCCCCGGCGCCACGGTGATGTTCTTCGGCCCCGACGGGATGTACGCGTCGTTTCACCCCGTGCCCGAGCGGGGAATGCGTCGCGCGCCCGCGCCCGGCGTGATGGTCGAGCAGCTCCGACGCGTGCGCGACCGCGACGACTGGAAGACTCGCGGCGCCACCGAGGCCTTCGCGGCCAACGAGCGCGACACCGACGCGGGCGTGGTGGTCTTCGCGAGCCTCCCCGGGATGATCGGCGCCGCGGGCGGAGGGATCGCCCTCGCGCGTGGGATCCCCTCGATGCCCGCGGACTTTCTGCTGAAGGCTTCTAAAGAAGACCTCGCGCGCGTCCCCGGCCCCGCGCTCGCGGGCCTCGCGCTCGCGCTCGCCGCCCTCGGGTGGCTCTTCATCTACATCGAGCACGACGCCAAGAAGAAGAAGCTCCTCGCCGCCCTCAAGGGCCTCGCCGCCGAGGGGACGCACATCGACCCGCTCACCCTCGGAGGCTTCGCGCGCGACGTCGCCGTGATGGCCAACGACAGCATCGACGAGGTCGTGAAGCGCGAGGTGCAGCGCGCGGGCGGACGCGGCGTGCGCAACGTCAACGAGCTCGAGTCGCTCTTGAACGCACCGGCCTCCGAGGTTCCCGCCGCGCCCATCCCTGCGCCGACGTACACGCCTGCGTTCAACCCCGCGCCGCCGATGCCCGCGCCGATGGCCGCGCCGATGCCTCCGCCCGTGGGAGCGCCGATGCCTCCGCCGCCGCGCCCCGCGCCGCCGCCGCCGCCCAACGTGCGACGCGCGCAGCCCGTCCAGGTCGACGAGGACGAGCAGCCCACGAACATCGGCACCTTCGCGTCGGTGGCGAAGTCGGGCGCGCAGCCCATCGGCGCGGCCGCGGTCGACGAGGAGGCGCAGCACTGGCGCGAGGTGTACGAGCAGTTCCTCGCGAAGAAGCGCGAGTGCGGCGAGTCGATCGAGAACCTCACGTTCGAGAAGTTCTCGACCACGCTCCAGAAGAACAAGGAGCAGCTCGTCGCCAAGACGGGCTGCCGCACCGTTCGCTTCCAGGTCTACATCAAGGACGGGAAGGCCACCCTCAAGGCCACGCCCGTCCGCTGACACGGCCTCCCGCAGCCGCGGTCTTCCTCGCTGCGCCCTGTTCGATCCCAGCATTTCCTCCACGAAGGCGACCCGCGGCGCGCGACCGGATACACTCCGCCGCGTGACGGCGATGACCCTCAGGGCCTCGGCCCTCTTGCTTGCGCTCTCGACCGCGGCGTGTGCGAACACCTACGACCCCAACGCCATCGAGCGCCCCATCGGGTTCGATGGCGGCGTCGACGACACCCCCGTCGCGCCCGACATCGCGCCCCAACCCGACGCTTCAACCCCCGACGTCGCGCCTCCGCCGCTCGACGTCGCGGTCGTCGATACGCCTGCTGCGCCCGACGTCGTGGTGATCGATACGCCGCCTCCGCCGCGCGACGTCGTGGTGATCGACACGCCACCTCCGCCGCCCGACGTTCCACCTCCGCCGCCCGATGTTCCTCCTCCGCCGCCCGACGTTCCTCCGACCGACACGGGCACGATGTGTCGTCCGTGCATGGCCTTCAGCGCCGTGCAGTTCTGCCCTGGAACCGGCAGCGGCGCGTGCCTCGCCTACGCCGGGTGCAGCGCCGAGAGCTGCCAGGTCTGCGCGCCCGCCGTACGCGGCGGAGACACATGCGGAACCGACGTTCCGGTGATCTCTCGCCGCGGACGCAGCCGCTCGGTGTTCACCACGTGTGGCGCCGCCGACAACGTCGACACGAACTGCGGCCGACCGGGGCCCGACATCGTCATCGCCGCGCGCACCGAGACCTCCGGGCGCGTCTCGTTGACGTTCACCACGCCGCCCGGCGTCGACGTCTTCGTGGGCTACGACTGGCTCGGCAACACCACGTGCCGCGTGCAGAGCCTCACGCGCACCTGCGCGGGCACTTCGAGCTCGAACGAGCGCTCGGTCAGCGCGATGCTGCTCTCGGGCACCTACTACGCGTACATCTCGACGAGCGCTCCGGCGACCGTCGTCGTCGACGCCGAGCTGCCCTGAGTCACATCTCCTCGCCGTAAGGGACGTGGCGCTCTCGGAGGTCTTCCGCGAGCGCGGCCATCTCTGCGTCGAGGGGGTACATGTGCCTGTACTGGAGCAGTTGCTTGCCCACGAGTCCGAGGCGCACGAGGAAGTTCGGGCGCGTCGACGGGTCGTAGAGCGGGGGGTTGTACGGCGTGCGATCGCCGCGCTGAAACTCGCTCGAAAGACTGATCCGCGGGCCCGTCGCGAGGCGGCTCGCGCGACCGCCCCAGTGGAGGAGCGACTGGTTCCACGCGAGCAGACTTCCGGCGCCCGCGGGGAGCGCGCGGACGTCTTGCGGCGCGCGCACGGAGGCCCCTTCGGGTCCGTCCCAGATGCGGCTTTCGAAGCGCGGATCGAGGTGCGCGGGCAGCACGTGGATGCAGCCGTTGAGCGTCGTCGCGTCGGTGAGCGGGAGCCACACCGTGAGCGACATCGGGGTGTTCGCCGCGTCGAGCGTCGGACGCACGCGATCGCGGTGAGGCCCCCACCCGCGCGCGCCGTCGTCGGGCGCGACGTGCCACGCCCAGAAGTCAGGCAGGCCGCGGTACTTCTCTCCGAGCGCCGCGGAGAGGAACGGGCGCAGCGACGCGAAGAGCGCCCACGGCTCGTCGTACACGAACACGAAGGGCAGCGGGATTCCCTGCGCGACCATTCGAAGAATGACGTCGCGCACGCGCGCCACCGTGGAGACGTCGAGCGCTCCCTCGACGTGGATGTAGCCCTCGCGGCGGAGGTCGGGCAGCAGCATCTCCGCGGGAGGAAGGCTCACGTCGAGCGCTCCGAGCGATGACTCGATGGAGAGCTCGGGCGCGAGGGAGCGCCAGAAGTCCACGCGCGCAGCGTCGTCGGGGCGCATGGTCTACGCGGGCAGCGCGCCGAACTCGCGCGCGTCGGGCTTCGAGGGAGGCGCCGACCCCTCTTGCGCGGTGTCGGTCGCCGCGGGCGTCGCCGGTGGCTTCGAAGAGGGCTTCGCCGTGGCCGTCGCGGGAGGCTTCGAGGCCGTCGCCGGAGGCTTCGAAGCCGTGGCGCCGGGCTTTGTCGTCGCCGTCGAGGTCGTGGCGCCCGCGCCCTTCTTCTTCTTGCCCTTCTTCTTCGAAGCCTTTCGGCGCTTCGTCAGCGTGTGAACGAGGAGCCACAGCGTCGCGCCCGCGAGCGCCGCGAGGCCGCCCGCGCCCGCGAGTCGGATCCGTCGCCGCGCGCCGAGCACGCCCGTCTGCTCGATGTTCTCGAGCTGCGCCTTCGCCCGCTCGTTGTCGGGGTCGACGCGAAGCACCGCGCGGTAGAGCTCGGGGTCCGCCACGCCGCCCGCGAGCGCGCGCTCGGCCTCGAGGAAGAGGATCTCTCCGCGGATCTTTCGCGCGCTCCCACCCTCGGGCTCGACCCACAGCGCGAGGCGCCACAGGGTCTCTGCGCGCGCCGCGTCGCTGCGCTCGAGCGCCCTCGCGTTGTCGACGAGGATGGGCACCATCTCGCGCTTGCGTTCGAAGGTCGGGTGCCGCGCGAGCACGAAGCGAAAGTGCCCGAGCATCGCGTCGACCTCGTGGGAGCGTCCCGCCGCGATGCCCTGGTCGAGTCGCTGCGACACCTCGGCGTCGCGCCTGCGATCGTTCGCTTGATAGAGCTCGCGGGCGACGCGCTCCCACCCCCACGCGAGTTCGGGGTCGCGGCCCTCGTACATCTCGAACGCGTCGCGCAGCGCGTGGATCGCGTCGCGGCCGTACTGCGACACGGCCCACCGCGCGGCGTCTCGCACCTGCGCGCGGTCGCTGTTCACGAAGCTCACGACGACCTTCATCGCGTCGGCCTGGCGCATGGTGCCGTACGCGCGGATCACGTCGGCGAGGAGCGCGTTGTCGCGCTGCTGCACGGTCTCGCCCGGGGTCACGCGGCGCAGCGCCTCGCGGAGCTGACGGAGAAAGATCCGCTGCATCTCGCTCGGGTTGCGCGCCTCGATGATCGCGGGGAGCGCGTAGTCCTTGAGCTGACCGCGGATGATGCGCCCGACCTCCTGCCGGAACGCGCCGTTGAAGGCCGCGGAGAGTGCGAGGAGGGCGCGTCCCGAGTCGGCGGTCTCGACGCGTCCGAGGGCGCGGGCGAGGGTGATGCGCTCGATCGCCACGTCGGTGTCGCGCGCGCGGGGCAGCGCGATGAGCAGCGAGAGGAGGTCGTACTCGGCGTTGGGGCGGCTCGCCGTGGCCTGCGTGACCGCGCGCACCATCTTGATGCGGAGCGCGTCGAGGGTGACTCCGCGCAGCGGCGCGAGGAGGCGCGACTGCACCGCGGGGACGTCATCGGGATCGATCGCGGCGATGATCGCGTCGGCGGCGCGGCGGCGCGCGGTGGGAGTTCCATCCGTGAGCGATCCGAGGAGGGCGTCGACCTCGGCCTCGGTGCGTCCGACGGCTTCTTCGCGGGCCCTTCGCGCGGCGGGCGAGCCCGGCATCGGCGCGGTGTTCGCGGAGGGAACGGCGGCGTCTTGCGCCAGCGTGACCCGCGTGGCGAGGAGCGTGAGCGCGAGCGCGGCCGTATGGATCTTCACGGTTCGATTCGAAAGTCGGTGTACTCGCCCGAGTACCCGCGCCAGCGGGTCTCGACGCGGTCGACGCGGGCGGCGCTCGGGCCGCGCTGCGCCCACTGGATGAGCTCCTTGAGCCGGTCGTCTTCGCCCTCGGCGATGATCTCGACGGAGCCGTCAGAGAGGTTGCGCACCTGGCCGGTCAGGCCGAGCCGTCGCGCCTCACGCTGCGACGCCGCGCGAAAGAAGACGCCCTGGACGCGCCCTCTCACGATGCAATGAACCTGCTTCGCCATGCTGATGCCGTACTCTCCGTGCGGCGCCGGTCACCACGTCACGCGACGCCCACGGGGAACCGTCGGTAGCATCGTCGGCGGGAGCCTCGCAAGTTCGTGACTACGGCTCCGCGGGAGGGCGTCGGTGCTCAGCAAATCACCCCACGCGCGAGAGCGCCGCGTAGCCTCGCTCCGCGTCGGGGCCGTGCGCGCTCGGGAGTCCCTGCGCGCTCCAGCCCGCCTCCGTGACGCGTCCGAAGGGGTCTTTTGCGCCGCCCCATCCCGCGCGCTGATCGACGAGGCAGGTGAAGCCTGCGGCTTCGAGCGCCACGCAGGCCCGCGCGCTGCGGCCGCCCATCAAGCACCCCACCACGAGCTTCGCGTCCTTCGAGAAGGTCGCCTCCATCACGCGCATGAAGTCCTCGTTGGGGCGCATCCCCGCGGGCGTCGCGTGCGCGAAGGGGACGTTGTACGCGCCCTCGGGGCGGCCTCCCTCGAACTCGGGCACCGAGCGGACATCGACGTAGACGTAGCCCTCACGCTCCATGAGCGCGCGGGCCTCGGCGGGTGACACTCTCTTCGCAGCCATCGCGTGCGATGCGTCGCTCACCGTCGTCAGCGTGTCAACCGCGAGGCGCGCGCTGCCTCCGCTCGTGAACGAGCTCCAGCGCCACGAGCCTCACGATCTTCGGGAGCACCGCGCGAAAGACCTCGCAGTACGGGCTGCGCCCGTCGACCCTCCCGTCGCGGCGAAAGAGCATCAGCGGACAACCTCCCGCGCATGAGTAACGGTGCTCGCAGCGCGCGCACTCGCTCCCCGGCGCGTGGCGGCGAAAGTCTCCGAGCTGCGTCACCGCGGGGGCGATCTCGGTGAGCGAACGATCGCCCGTGAGCGACGAGGTTCCGTCGTGGTGGAGCGCGGCCTGACACGGCGACACGGCCCCGTCGTGACCGATCGCGAGGGAGGTCTCTCCCGCGCCGCAAGCCTTGCGAATGGGCCTCCTCCACTCGAGGTCGCAGAAGCGGTGCGTGCGACGGAACGACGGCGTCACGGGCATCGCCCGCTCGATGCGCGCGTAACACTCATCGAAGACCGCGAGCACGCGCGCGAGGCTCTCTCCTTCGAGCATCGCAGGGGCTCGCGCGGTCGCCGCCTTGCGACGGAGCTGAATGAGCGCAGGGAGCGCGCGCCACCCCGCCGAGCGCGCGTCGAGCAGCGACGCTCCGCCTTCTAGGTCGCGCACGAGCGAGTAGCGAAAGCCCACGCGCCGCGCGAGGAGCCAGTCGGTGAGCGCGGGCATCGCGCCGAGGTTCTGCCGCGACACGGTGACGAGCGCGAAGGGGTTGATGCCCGCGCGCTGATACCGCGCGAGTCCCGCTTCGACGAGCGAGAACGAGCCTCCGCCGCCGACGCGCGGGCGCATCGCGTCGTGCGATTCACCCACGCCGTCGATCGAGAGCGACACCGACACGGATCGGTCGCGCATCCACGCGAGGGCCTCGTCGGGCGTGTGCGTCCCGTTGGTGAGCACCGCGGCGGTGAGCGCGCAGCCCTCGCGCGAGAGGGCCTCGCGGGCGTCGTCGAAGAAGCGCCGCACGAGGTCGAAGCGGAGCATGGGCTCTCCCCCGGCGAAGCGGAGGTGGATCGCGCGGACCCCTTCGCGCGCCGTGCGAACGAGCGAATCGAGGAGCGACTTCGCGCGGTCGTCGGTGAGGGCGCGACCGTCCTTCTCGATGTAGCAGTGGGGGCAGTCGAGGTCGCACGCGTTGGTCACGTGGAGCCACAGGTCGAAGCGCGGCGGCGTCGGTGGGGAACGCCTCGGCGGAGGCAGTCCGTCACCCTCGATGAAGCCGTTGCGCGCGAGGAACTCGACCTCCGGCGCGAGCTCCGTGACGGGGCGCGAGAGCTCACGCGCGATGGATTCGAGCGCGCGTCCATCGGCGCGGTCGAAGATCGCAGCGGCTGTTGGAGAGAGGATTCCGACGGCCTCCCAGCCGCGCGGGTTGTGGACGTAGCGCTGGCCCTCGACGACGCCCTCGTGGAGAAGCTCCGCGCGACGGATCACGGCGTTCGGGGCGCTCAGTACGCGGCGCGTGTGAGCAGCGAAGCGACGGCGTCGGGCTGCGAGGGCGACCAGTCGCCGAGGATGACGTCGCCGAGCGTGAGGTCGCGCGCCGCCGAGTCGAGGAGCGGCGCGAGGTATTGCCGCTCGTCGAGGCCCTTCGCGTCGAGCTTGTTTCGTCGCGCGAGCGCTGCATCAGCGTGCGTGAGGAGCTCCCTCGCGAGGGCGCCCACGGTGGTGTCTGCGACGGGCGCCTTGAGCCCTTCGAGCGCCACGCGCGACCGCGCCGCGGACCACGCCTCGTAGCCGATGGGCACGAGCCGCTCCTCGACGAAGGACATCACGTCTTCGTCGTAGAGCACGGCGAGCCAGAGGGCGGGCAGCGCCATCGAGAGCCGCGCGGGCACCGAGTCTGCGCCGCGCACCTCGAGGGTCCGCTGGAGCCTCGCCTCGGGGAAGAGCGTCTTGAGGTGCGCCTCCCAGTCGGTCTTCGTGGCGCGGTGCTCGCCCATTCCCTCTCGGAGAAAGCGCGCGAAGGTGTACTTCGTCGCGTCATGCACGACGCCGTCGCGCTTGAGGATGAACATCGGGACGTCGAGCGCGTGACGCACGTAGTCGCCGAGGGAGGCGTCGGGCTTCCACGCGAAGGGGAGCAGGCCCGCGCGGTCGTTGTCGGTGTCGAGCCACACGTGGGCGCGGTAGCTCTTGAAGGGACCGCGCACGCCCTCGACGAGGGGGCTCGCGGCGAAGAGGGCCGTCGAGATCACCGAGGCCGCGAGCGCTACACGGAGCTTGCGCATCGCGTCGCGCTCCGAGGTGAAATCGAAATTGGCCTGCACCGTCGACGTGCGGCGCATCATGTCGAGGCCGCGCGTCCCTCGCGTGGGGAGGTACGCGCGCATGATCGGGTAGCGAGACTTGGGCACCCAGTCGAGGTCGTCGGGGCGCGCGAAGGGCGCGAAGCCCAGGCCCACCCAACGCAGACCGGGGGCTTCGGTGAGGCTCGCGAGCTCGTCGCGGTGATTGGCGACCTCGGCCCAGACCGCGTGCACGTTGTCGAGCGCGCTGCCAGAGAGTTCGAACTGCGAGCCGGGCTCGAGGGTGATGTTCGCCGCGCCGCGGACGAGCATCAGGGGAGGGGCCCCTTCGGACTCTCCCTCGGGCACCCACCCGTAGCGCGTCGAGAGCGCGCGGAAGAGGGTCTCGACGCCTGGGCGGCCGGGCTCGTCGCGGTAGTGCAGCGGACGGCCGTCTTCGAAGATGCCGAACTTCTCGGCCTCGATCCCGACGAGCGTGGCGCGCGGCCTGAAAGCGCCCTGAAAGACCTCGAAGAGGTCGTCTTCGGAGGTGATGGGCGCGTCGTGTGCGGGGGGTGTCATCGGCGCGGAGCATAACCGCCCGCGGGGCAACCACAACGACGCGAAATGGAGGCGCTGACGGTGTTCCCTCGGCCGCGCAGATCCGTTAGGTTGCGCGCGTCATCCAAGCACCGACCGTCGGTGTACCGAGAGGGAAGCGCGCGCATGGGCAGCAGGATCGAAGCGGGTCTCACGATCGAAGGCAGCGTGCGGGGCGAAGGGGAGCTCACCGTCGGCGGTCGCCTCCGCGGCGTGCTCACGCTCCAGGGGACGCTCGTCGTCGAAGAGGGCGGCTCCGTCGAGGCCGAGGTCGAAGCGAACTCGGTCATCGTCGCGGGGCTCCTCACGGGCAGCGTGACGGCCCACGAAGAGCTCCGTGTTCTGCCGGGCGGATGCGTCGACGCGAGGGTGCGCGCGACGCGCCTCGCGATGGCCGAGGGAGCCATCTTCCGCGGTGAGCTCCAGGCCGCGGTGACGCAGTCTCCGCCCGCGCTCCAGAGCCCGGGCCCGCAGCGCCTCGCGGGGCGTCAGGGCGCGCAGCAGCTCGGCGCGGGGGCCTACGCGTCCGACGCGATCCCGCCGATCCCGACGCTCCAAAAAGCGCCCCACGCGCACATGCAGGTGGCCGCGCCGCCGCCGCCCGTCTACGCCCAGCGCCACGCGACGATCAACCCTCCGCCGCCCGGCGCGCGCGCGTCCGATGCGGACTACGACAGCCTCGTCCCGACGCCCACGACGCCCGCGCCCGCGCCGACGACGAAGCCCCGCCGCGCGACGATTCCGCCCGCGCCGCGCGTGCCCGAGGTGGCCGTCGAGCCCGTCGCGCCGAGGCCGTCGCAGGTGACCACCAAGCCTCGCGCGTTCGCCGCGCCGCCCGCGAAGAGCCGCGCGCCCGAGGAGGCCACGACGTCGCCCGCGCCCCGCAACGATCAGCCCAAGGCGCGCGATCGCAACGCCAGCCCTCGGATGCCCACGCTGCCGCAGAAGCGGGGGTCGATGGCGCGACGCGGTGGCGCGTGAGCGCGCGAGACGAGCTCCTCGCGCTGCTCCGACGTGACGCGTACCGCGAGGGGAGATTCCGTCTCGCCTCGGGCAAGGAGAGCGATTTCTTCATCGACTGCAAGCGCGTGGCGCTCACCGCCGAGGGGCACAAGCTCGTCGGTGAGGCGCTCTGGGACGAGGTGCACCGCGCGGGGTGGCAGGGCGCGTTCGCGACGGTGTCGGGCGTCGCGCTCGGGGGGTGCCCCCTGGCGAGCGCGCTGTCGCTCACGTCGGCGCTCCGCGGCGAGGCGTGGGACGCGCTCTACGTACGCAAGGAGGCGAAGGACCACGGCACCGCGCAGCGCGTCGAGGGGCTCTCTCGCGCGCCGACGACCCTGCTCGTCGAAGACGTGCTCACCACGGGCGGGTCGTCGCGCGCGGCCATCGAGGCGCTCCGCGCGGCGGGTCACACCGTCGTCGGTGTCATCGCGCTCGTCGACCGCGGCGAGGGCGGCCCCGCGGCGCTCGAGGCGATGGGGGTGCCCGCGCGGGCGCTGTTCACCCGCGCGGATTTCACGGAGCACACCCCGTGATGCGACGCGGCGCATGGGCCCTCGCGCTCGCCGCGGTGCTGGGCTGCACGACGCCCCGGGTGAGCCTGCGCGGCGGGCCGCGCGTGTACGTCGCCGACAACTACGAAGACGTGCTTCGGCAATGGACGCGCGAGGGCAACACCTACACCCTGCGGCGGCTCGACAACCCGCTGTCGGTGACGGCCACCTACGAGAGCTGGGATTTCCGCTGGGCCTACGTGGTGCGCTACGCCGCGGACTTTCGTCTCTCCACGCAAGACCGCGCGCGTCTGCTCGAGGCCTCGCTCGACGCCTCGCAGCGCGAGCACGAGTTCTACGTGACGCTGTACACCTCGTCGCCGCGCTGGGGCGACCTCACGCGGCCCACCAGCGCGTGGCGTGTACTTCTGGTCACCGACGAGCAGCACGAGGTCGCGCCGCTCGCCATCGAGCCGATCCGTCGGCCGAGCGCGCTCGAGCGAACGTACTTCCCGTACACCACGCCGTGGCGGCAGGCGTTCCGGATCCGGTTTCCGCGCACGGTGGTGGTGCCGGGCCGCGGCGAGATCGAGCTCCTCAACGCCACGACGAAGTATTTCCTCCTGCGCTTCTCAGGCCCGCTCGGTTCGACCGACCTCGTCTGGCACGTCGAGTAGCGCCGCGCGCATCACCCGCGGGCACTCCGGGTCGGGCGACAGCGCGCCGGTGAGGTGACGCGACACAACCTTGCATCCGCCGCGGCACACCTCGCGCAGCGCGCACGACGCGCCAGGCTCTGGCGGCGTGGCGACGAACGCG
>JBPOHC010000796.1:0-2249 GCA_052035985.1 Myxococcota bacterium
AGTCGGCGGACCCCGCGCGATCGATGGAGCGAGCGCGGCGTCACCGGAACACGGCTTCCGGTGGAGCGGCACACGTGTGCCGGTCGCGTCGGACTCGCGTTGCCGTTCGTCTCCCGCGCTCGCGTAGCACTACTGCGTCAGGTTGAGTTTGTGGTCTCGGGGGCGACTCGCACCAGGCTTCCCATCTCTCGGGCGCAGGTCGGGCACCGAGGCAGCCACCACGCGATCGTCGCCCTCGCGAAGGCGAGCCGCAGCGTCGGAATCGAGTCGGCGACGTGTCGCGTCGGCCGCGCGACGCTTCGCACGGGCAAGCGGATCGTCGGCCGCTCCGGGGGGAAAAGCCATGCATCGTTCGGCGACGAGCACGGCGTACGCGCACAGCACCACGCTCATGTGGTGGTGCCACCCGGGCCAACTTCGACCCTCGTAGTGGTCCATCCCCACCTCACCCTTCAGATCCTCGTACATCCGCTCCGTGCGCCAACGCTCCTTCAGTCGACGCACCAGTTCCTTCTTCGGCAACGCCTCCGGCAGGTCGCTCGCGAAGAAGCGCCCGGGCTTCTCCTCGCCGTCACGCCACTCCAGGATCAGCCACACGGGGCGATCGCCTGACTCCGGTTCGCGCTTGCCCGCCGCGAGGAACACGCGTCGAAACGCGAAGCGCGCCGAGAGCTCGCGGCCGTTCGTATCGTTGCGCCACGAGAGCCGCAGGAACTCCTCGTCGGGGATGCAGGCGACGAGCGCCTCGACGGTCATGGGCTTGATCCAGACCCCTTGGGCGTCCCAGACGCGCTGGCTCGAATGGATGCCCACCGCGTAGTTCATCCCCAGCTCCCCTGCGAGCGCGCGGGTCTCGGGCTCTCGCCCGTAGTCGGCGTCCGCGAGCAGCAGATCGCCCAACGGAACACCGTCGGCGTGCGCCGCTCGCAGCATCGCGCGGGCGAGCTCTCCCTTGGTCTGGAAGACCACGTCTTGGGGCACGTGAGCCTTCTCTCGCCGCGCCTGATCGTCGGCCCACGAGGCGGGCAGGTACAGGGCGATGTCGAGCGGCACCGTGTCGTGGTCGGTGAACAGGCAGAGGGTGACGGCGACCTGGCAGTTGGTGATCTTGCCCGCGGAGCCGGTGTATTGCCGCTGCACGCCGACCGAGTGCCGCCCCTGTTTGAGCAGGCCCGTGTCGTCGAGGATGGTGCCGCGCACGGGGCTGCGCGCGGTGGCCCCCCAGAGCGCCCAGGCGAGGGCTCTGCGGCGGACGGCGCGGTCGTCCCACGGCGCGTTGGCGACGAAGTGGAGCAACGACTGGTGGGCGGCATCGGGCGACTGAGGACGCGTCGGCGCGGCGAGCGGCTCGATCGACTTGCGCTCCGCCTCGCTGAGCAGGCCCAGCGTGTAGAGCGCGAACTTCGACCGCTGATCCGAGCGCGGCAACGCCTCGCCAACGTGATGGAGGAAGCGATCCATGCGTGACTCGAAGCCGGGCGCGAAGGTGGCGGTGCTCACGCCCTCGACTGGAGCTCTCGAACGCGCCGCAAGTCAATCTGACGCAGTAGTGCTATACACGGCCCCCAGGCCCGATCGGTCGCACTACTGCGGGCGGGGCGTCACGTCGTGGTACTCGACCTCGAAGCCCGCCCTGCGGAGCATCTCCGCGGTGTCCTCTCGCACGTCGCCGCTCAGTCGAAGCACGCGCCGTGAACGCTGGAGAGCGGTCGCGGCGTCGCGTACGTCCTCGACGGTCACCGCGCGCACGCCGTCGCGATGGCTCAGAGTCTGCTCGACGGAGAGGCCGTTCGCCGCGTCGAGCGCGAGCACGCGCGCGAGGCTCTCGTTCGACTGAAACGCTTGCTCGACGTTCGAAAGGACCTCCGCGCGCGCGGACTCCAGATCCGCGGGCAACGGTCCGTCGGTCGCAATGCGATCGAGACGTTCGAACAGGCCCCACAGGGCCTCTGCTCCGCTTTCGCGTCCGAGAGTCGCCGAGAGCTCCAGCCACTGCGCGGCAATATCCATGTGACTCTCAAGGCGAAACCGGGCACCGTTGTCGAGCGGAAAGCCGAGGAGGCGGGCCAGGATCCCATAGGCCGCCTGGGCGACGACCGGAGCGCCGCACGCCGAGAGCGCAAGGTCTACGCGAAGGCCCGGCGCCGTGCCGTCGTGCTGAAGCGTCGAGACCCTCCGATCAGGTCGCGGGCAATTCAAGGGCGCTCGAGGCGGCAGAGCTGGCGTCCTCCAGGGCCTGAAGGCGTACT
>JBPOHC010000659.1:0-2402 GCA_052035985.1 Myxococcota bacterium
TGCCGCCGCCGCCGCGCGTCCCCGCTGAGCTGGTCGAGACCGAGGCCGCGCGCGTCGACCCGCGGCAGTTGGCGTTGATCGCTGAGCCGCCTATCGCCCTCGCTGAGATGCCCGTCCGGGTGATGCCCCTCGAAACGGTCGCGGAGGTACGCGCGCGACTCCTCGCGTTGCGCGCGGCAGACCCCAAAGCGTGGAGCTATCGGAAACTCGCGGCGCTGACCGGGCTGTCGACCGAACCCATCGCATCGGTGATCAACGGGGAGAACGTCCGTCCTGAAACCCTCGCGATGATCGTCGCGGCGCTGCCGCCCGAGCACATGGAGAAGACCAGTTCATGAGCCGCTCTCTCTGCGAGGTTTCGGGCTTTCTCCGCGCGGTGCGCGAGGCTCGCGCGTTGCGTCCTGACCTGCCGCGTGCCGCATTCGTCGCCGCGGCTCGCACACGGTCGCCGTGGTTCTCGCGGCTCTCGCACGTTGACGCTGAGACGGTGATCGACTGGGCCGCGCGAGCGGCGCGGAGGGCGTGCGCATGACCACGAAGATCAACAGCAAGGTGAACGACGCCGCAGCGGTGAAGGCTTCGCGCGCTGCGTCCTGTCGCAAGCGGCAGTTGAAAGACTTCCTCCGGCACTGCGACCGCAAGGGCTACACGGCGGGCGAGAGGGCGCTGTTGATCGCGCTCTGGATTCACACGCCGAACGACGTGAACGGGGCGAGCTGCTACCCGAAGATCGGGAGCCTTGCGGCTCTCGCCGGTCTCTCTGAGCGGCAGGTGACGCGGGCTCTCTCGTCGTTGGCAGACGCGGGCGAGTTGTGGATCGCACGTCCGGGCCGCGATCGCGGCGGGCTCATGGTCGCGTTCTCCTTCGCCGGAAAGAAGCTTGATCGCGGCGTGAACGTCTACCTCATGACCTACTTCGCCAGCGACAACGACAAGCGAAGCTGGGCCGCCAACGACGGTGTCACCATCGAGGGCACGGGGCGCGAGAAGTACATCGCTGCGCCCGCGGGGGAGACCAGCGCGAAAACCGGGGCGGCGACCGGGGCTTAGCCATGACACTGCGTCACCCCGCGACTCGCCAGCAACGGCCTTCGCAGAAGGCGTTTCCCGCGCGATCGCACGATGCAAGAGCCCAACAAGATCCCAACAAGAACCCAACAAGGCTCCATGAAGTTTCCATGCTCTCTAAAGAGAGCGTGATCGCGATGTCTCACGCCATCGCTCGTCGCTTTCGACGATGCACGATCACCAGTTGTCTGCCCTCAGTGAATCGCGCCACGTCATGGCGAACACCCGACACAATCATCGCCCGCACGCTCCCGCGTGCTCTCGTCGCGTCTCGTCGCAGACCGCAGCGCACCGACGGCGGCTGTCTCTTGCGCTTGCGGGTCGAGACCTCGCGACCTCGCACGGCCCGCGGAGAAGATCATCAAGGGCGCGGTGAAGGGTGCGAGCTGCGGCGGGCGACTCCGTCCGGTTCCGTCCGGTCTCAACGCGCGCAGGTGCGCCCATGAGTCGCCCCGTCGACCTCGATGCACGACGCGCTCGACGCACGCGACGACCGACGCGCGCTGAGCTGCAACGACGCGCGGCCGACCTCGCGCGGGAGGATGCCGCGCGCCTCGCGTCGACGGTGCCCGACAACGACGGCGACCAGGAGCACACCATCGACTTGTTCAACGGTCGGGCGCTCTGGTGAGCCCGTCGCCGCTCAGCCCCGGCGACCTCTCGACGGCGCTTGCGGTGTACACCGAGGCCGGCACCTACGCTGCGGCGGCTCGCGCGGTCGGTCGCGACGAGAGCACGGTGCGAAAGGCGCTGCGGCGGCACACGGCGCCAGAGCGCGCGGAACTCTTCGCGATGGAGTTGGAGGCCGCGCACGTCGCCGCCCTCCGCGCGACACGCCGCGCACGCCGCAAGGCCGTTGCTGCCCTCGATGCGACCGACGACCCGCGCGACGTTGCGCTACTCGGGCACACGCTCCACGAGAGCCTTCGCGCGGTCTCGCAGGCTCGCGCGGCGCATGGGCGTCTCGTCGCCGCGGAACACGCCGTCGAGACTCGCGTGCGAGAGGAGCTTCACGGTGCGATGGAGCGGTTGCGCCGCGCCCTGCCGCCGCGGTCTTTCGAGGCCGCGCTACACGCGCTGAGCGATGACTCGCACGACACGGCGACGACCATGCGCGGCGTCGTTGCGGAGTTCGGCACCGAGCTCTCGACGTTGACCGACCAGGAGCTTCACCAGCGCATCGCGCGCCTCGTGGGGAGCATCCACGCCGAAGCCTTCGCGACCCTCGACGGGCTCAGCGCCGAGGAGCTAGACGCACGTCTCCGCGCGGGGCTCACGGCGCTTGTGACACGGGCTCGCGCGGGTGACGCCGAAGCGCGCGGCATCCTCGCGCC
>JBPOHC010001091.1:0-3083 GCA_052035985.1 Myxococcota bacterium
TGGCACGACTGTCTTGGATCGATGTGCGCGGAGCACCGGGCAGGAACCGGCGGCCGTCAGGACGCCGGGGCGTCGCGTTGAGATCGCTCCCGGCGTCGTGACCGCCGCCGGTCCTTTGAGGCGATCACCCACTCCCCTGGCACATACACCGCTCGCTCTGGGACAGTCGTGTTCGTGGCTCGCGCTCCACGAAGATGTCTGCGCCTCATCCTCCGCACGCACTCACCCGAGCCGAAGCACCACCTCGGGGCCGTCGTCGGAGCCCTGCGCGCGCGCATGCACGAAGCCGTTGCGGCGCAGCGCCTTCTCCGACGCGACGTTGCTGGCGAGCACCGTGGCGAAGATCGGTCGCGACGCGTCGAGCGCCACCATCAGCCGCACTGCCTCGGTGGCGATTCCCTTTCCCCAATGCTCGTTCGCGACGCGGTAGCCGATGAAGCGCTCGCGTCCGATCTCGAAGGTGTTGATCGTGCCCACCACCTCGCCGTCCGCGGTGATCGTGCGCAACGTCACCGTCGGGTCAGACGCGATGCGCGCGATCCACGCGTCGAACTCGGGGCGCGAGCGCGCGGGCACGGTCGTCGCCACCTGCACGGGGTCAGACTGCCACGCGAAGTGCAACGCGTCGTCGGCGGGCTCGCGTGGGCGGAGCGCGATCTTCATGGCGCGATTACACCAGACCTGACGCTCGGGCGCCTCCGTGCGCGACGCCGACGGAGACTCTGCGCGGTGTCTCGTCGAAGAGTGATTGACGCGCGTCGCGAGGCGCGCGACGACGCGGTGCATGAGAGACCTGACCCTGGCCGAGAGGCTCCTCGCGCGCATCGCGGAAATCTCACGCCGCGGCGATGTGATCGTGCACGTCAACACCGGCTCCTGGGGCGGACGCGTCGGCCGCTGGAAGGACACTCTCCCCGCGGACATGCTCGCGTTCTACGACCGCCTCAACGGCTTCGTCTTTCACTACGCGTTCACCGACGCACCCGATGACTGGCACGGCTTCGCGCTCCTCGCGCTCGACGAGGACGGCAAGAAGGTCATCGACCCGAAGTCTCGGAGCCTCCGTATCCCGCGTCAGGTCGCGTCGAGGTATCCGAAGCACTTCTTTCAAGACGGCGCGCTCGGGCCTGGCGACGAGGTGCTGTTCTTCCTCGGCGACGACGCCGCGTGGGGCGTGCTCATGCTCGGCGCAGGCGAGTCCGCGCGCTTCACGCGATGGAACAACGACGGCGACCTCCACGCGATGCCCGACACCTTCACTGCGGTCATCGAGCGGCTCATCGCCAACGGCTTCGCGCACACCTGGGCGTACGACAACCATCCCGAGGCTACCGCCCTCCGCGCGCGCCTCGCGAAGCCCGCGCCCGCGCGCGAGACCTACGCGCTCGTGGTGCTCTCGAAGGAGGAGCTCTCCGAGAGCGACGCCCGCCGCGCGATGATCGCCGCGCTCGACGACGACGCGATCGACAAGCTCGTGCGCGCATTCGGACTCGCGAAGGCGTGCAAAGAAGCCTCTCGCGACGAGAAGATCGCCGCCATCGACCAGCGCGTGTACGCGCCCGTCGACGACAAGGCCGCCCTCGCCGCGATGCGCGCCACGGGGCACAAGAAGCCCACGCGCGAGCTCTTCGACGCGCGCTTTCTCATCGGCGCAGGGCCCCTCGCGCGCCTCTCTCTGCGGCTCAGTCACGCGCCCGGCGTGACCCGCGTGATCCTCGAAGAAGCGACACTCGTGCGGGTGCTCGACACGATCCCGGGCGTCGACGTGGCGTCGAGCTTCCCCGCGCCGCGGGCGCTGCTCCAGTGCGCCTATCCGCCGAAGTGCAGGATCTGGTGGTCGCCCTTCGCGGAGCACACCTACGAGACCGAGAACGAGGCGTACACGACCATGCGCTTCAAGGTCGCGCTGCCCGCCTCGCGCGTCACGGGACTCGAGGCCGGTCGCACCTACGCGTCGAGCGCGCTCCCCTCCGTCGAGGGCTGAGACGTCACAACTCAGGGCCCCTCGCGATGAAGTCTCACCCGATCGTTCGCAAGCTCCTGCGCCTCGCGCTCGCGTGCGTCGTGGCCCTGGCCGCCCTCGCGCCAGACCTCGCGCTCGCGCAGGACGCCGTCTTGCCGGGCGACGTCGCGCTCACCCGCGTGCTGCGCGTCGGCGTCGCGGGCGCCGCGCCCTTCGTGGAGCCCGCCGCCGCCGGGAGCCGCGACCCCACGGGCCTCAGCATCGACGTGTGGCGCCGCGTCGCGGAGCGCAACCGCTGGGCGTACGAGTACCGCAGCGTCGACACGACGGAGCAGCTCCTCTCGATGGTGGCCTCGGGCGAGCTCGACGTGGGCGTCGGCCCGACGAGCATCACCGCCGAGCGCGCGCTCCGTGTGGCTTTCAGCCAGCCCTATCAAGACGCGAGCCTCGCGATCCTCGCGCCCGTCGAGCGGCGCTACACCGACAAGCTCCGGCCGCTCCTCTCGCGGGCCTTCGGCGTGGGCGGCGTGTCGCTGCTGCTCGCGCTGCTCGGCGTCGGCTCGCTCCTCTGGCTCGCGGAGCGGCGGCGAAACGTCGCGCAGTTTCCGAGGGCGACGCTGCCTGGCATCGGCAACGGCGTGTGGCTCGCGCTCGTCACGATGACCACCGTGGGCTACGGCGACCGCGCGCCGGTGACGCCGCTCGGCCGCTTCATCGCGGGCCTCTGGATGATCGCCGCCCTCGTGATCACCTCGTCGCTCACCGCGTCGCTCACGACCACCCTCACGCTCTCGCAGCTCGACCCCGCGTCGATCGTCCGCGCCGATGAGCTCCGCGGTCAACGCGTGGGCGCCGTGCGAGGGACCACCTCGGTTCGCTTCGTCACGCGCCGCGGCGGTGTGGTCGTGCCCTTCGCCTCGCTCAACGACGCATCGCGCGCCCTCGTACGGCGCGAGGTCGTCGCGGTGGTCTTCGATCGGCCCGTGCTCCAGCACTTTCTCCACGAGCGACCGGAGCTGCCGTTGCAGATCTCCGACGCGTCGTATGAGCCGCAGGGCTACGGCTTCTCGATGCACCTCGGGAGCCCGCTGCGCGTGCCCATCGACGTCGCGCTGCTCTC
>JBPOHC010000422.1:0-10299 GCA_052035985.1 Myxococcota bacterium
CTGTACGCACAGCATCGTGCTGCGCCTCCCGTTCCCGTCGGCGCAAGCTCGGGCGCCGAGGATGTCACCCAGATTCCACAGCCTTCTCCCCTCCGCCCGGCGCTGCCGTTTCAGCCCGAGCGCGACCCGACGGCCGCCCTGCCTCTCGATCGCTACGCTGCGCTCTGCGCCGCGCTGGGAGAGTCGAAAGAGGACGCCGAGGTAGTCTTCGTGCGCTTCGGCCTCGCGTCCCTACAGGAGCGACTCGCCGTCGATCTCGCTTGGCGAGAGCGGTTGCGTCGCGAGCCCGGCCTCTATGCCCAGTTCAATGCACTGTACGCGCAGCATCGCGACGCGCAGCATCGCGGCGATGGTCATCCGAGCCCGGAAAGATGACCTGCGCGTACAACGCGCTCGACGCCGGTCGTGGTCCGGCATAGCCTCGGAGCGGGGTCGCGATGAGCCACCTGGTCAGATCCTCCGCGTGGGCAACCATCGACCTCGACACCGAGGTGGGGCACGTGTTGGTTCGACAGGACTGGCGCTACGAGTGGCACTGGCAGGCTGGCGCGCGTCCATGGACGTTGAGACAACGTCGCGCGTTCCATCACGCCGCCGACCACCAGATATGGGGCACTTGGAGGTCGGGCGCGGTGGCTTTCAGGACGCGCGGCGCCAGTGCGTTCAGCGGGCGACACCCAGTGGTCTCCGTGAGCTTCGACGTGCGCTGGGTGCTGTCCGCCGGCCACTTTCGCGTCATCGTGACGAAGGTAGCGCCAGGCGCCGCTTCGCCGCGCAGCTACGTTGATTTCGCCGCGCGCGTCATCCACCTCGACTCACTCGACACCATGCCCCACGACGTCGTGACCGACGCCGGCGCACGCCGATCGGGGTTCCTCACGATCCCGCACGAGTTCGGCCACACGTTTCCCGACCGATCGGGCTCTGCCGTGCCCGTTCAGGACGAGTACCACGCGGGCAGCGCACACGTCGGCGACCTGGATAGCCTGATGAACATCGGGCGGAACGTGCGCGCGCGCCACGTCCAAGCCCTCGCGGAGGAGCTCGGAGCGCTCGTACCCGACACGACGTTCTTGCCCTGACCATGCCTTCCCAGCACGCGAAACTCCTCTGCGACGCCCTTCCCGCGGGTTTCTACACGCTATCGGCAGCGGGCACCGAGGCTGTGAGCAAGCTCAGCCGGTGGGAGGTCGCAATCGTCTGCGACGAGCCGGCACTCGACCTCGAAGGCATGCTCGGCGCCTCAGCCGCGCTTCAGCTCGTCGACGAGCTCGAGGGTGCTGCGCGCTTCATTCCATTGGTCGTCGCCGCTGGCGCATACGACGAGGAGAGCCGCGACGGACACCAGTACACGCTCACCTTGGTCGCGCGCGAGGAGTTGCTCAGCCTGCGCGGCGGCTATCGCGTGTTGCTCGACAAGACCACCCAGCAGATCGTGACCGAGGTGCTCACCCTCGCGGGCATCCCCGCCGGCGAGGTCGAGTGGCGCCTCGCAACGAGCTACACGGCGCGGCTTCATACAACGCAGTACGGTGAGAGCGACTGGGCCTTCATCGAGCGGCTGCTCGCCGAGGACGGCATCGCCTACTGGATCGACGCCGACCCCGAGGCCGAGACGGCGCGGCTCGTCTTCGGGGACTCCGCCGACGCGCACGACGGCATCGCCGGGGCCGGCACGGTGCAGTATCGCGACGCGGGTTCGGGTGCGTCCGAGCGGCACTTCTTCGAGCTCGAGATCACGGGCGTCCTCACGCCGACCAAGGTCACGATCCGCGATCACGACGTGCGCGCGCCCGACGTGCCAATCGAGGGCGTCGCGGGCGACGGCACGTACGAGGTCTTCGAGTTTCCCGCGAACGTGGTCTCGAGCGACGCGGCGAAGGTCCGAGCGAGCGCGAGGCTCGATCAGTGGAAACGGCTCGAACGCCATGCGATCGCCCTCTCGGACTGCATGCGCCTCCAGCCGGGCCGCGTCGTCGCGATCGAGGGTTGCAGCGACGAGTGGATGAACGGGAAGTTCCTCGTCGCGGGCGTCGAGCATGAGGTGGCGATGGGCTCGCCCCAGAGCTCGGCGACGCCGACGTACTCGAACCGCGTGCTGCTCGTCCCGCACGGCGCGCGCACGCACCGTCCGAGCCCTCCGATCCGCGTGAAGGTCTTCGGCATCGAGCCCGCAACGACGACCGGCCCCGCCGGGCAGGAGATCCATGTCGATGATCTCGCCCGCGTGAAGATCCGCTTCCCGTGGGACCGTTCGGGCCGCACCGACGACACGAGCTCGACCTGGATCCGTACCCAGCAGATGAACATGGGCGGCGCGATGATCTTGCCGCGCGTGGGGTGGGAGGTTCCCGTTGCCTACGTCGATGGGAACCCCGATCGGCCCTTCGTGCTCGGTCGCCTCTACAACGCGACCGCCGTGGTGCCGTACGGGTTGCCCGGCGCGAGCGCGACGACGACCTTCCAGTCGGCGACCTCGCCGGGCGGTCGGACCACGAACGAGGTCCGGATGGGCGACGGCGCGGGCGGCATGGAGATGTTCCTGCACGCGCAAAAGGACCAAACGGTCACCGTCGGTGGGAGCTCGGACGCGACGATCGGCGCTGACGACACGCACGACGTGACGCTGTCGTACGGCGTCGCCGTGACGGGCTCGCAGACAACGAGCGTCGGTGCGTCTCAGTCGGTCGACGTCGGCACGATTTACGGCACGACTGCGAAGGGCGCACGCAGCGAGACCGTTGGCGGAATGGAGCTCGTCAAGGTGACGGCGAACCGGGTCGTCGCCGCGAAGGGCTCGTACTCCGAGCTCGTCGGCGGCGTGTACGGCATCCAGTGCAACCAGTCGAACACCGAGGTCGTCGCGACCTTCTCGCAGCTCATCGGCGGCACGTTAAACCTCGCGGCCGGGCTCGGGACGGGTGACACCGTCGCCGCCGCGCGCACTGAGCTCGTCGCGGGCGGGCGTTCGATCGCCGCGTCGAAAGACTCGTCGGAGAGCGTGATCGGCGCGAAGAGCCTCACGGCCGGCGCGACGAAGGAGAAGTCGGATGGCACGGTCGTGACCTCCACGAACGTGGCCGGGAAGATCTCCGTCGGCGGCGCTGCGAAGATGAAGGCGGGCGATCTCTTCGTGATCGACGCCGCGTCGATCACTATCGACGTGTCCGGCAGCCTGAAGACGCCGAGCTTCAAGATCGGGGGCGGAAAGCTCTCCGTCACGAAGGGCACGAGCAAGCTGAAGGGCACCGTCAAGCACGGCTCCAAGAGCAAGATCGGAGGTTAGCGTTGGCGCTCAGCGACTTCGTCAAGCTCACGATTGACGGCACCTCCTCCTCGCTCGGTGTGGTGGCGGTGGGCGGCATCGAGCGCCTCGGCGAGCCGTTTCGCTTCGTGATCACGTTCGACGCAACGGACGGCGACGGGGCGTGGGCGACGATCGATCCGAAGGCAGCGCTCACCCAGAAGGGCGAGCTGTCGTGGACGCTGCCCGATGGAGGGGTGCGCGTCGTGAAGGGCATCGTCGATCGCGTCGAGGCGTTGGGACGATTCTGGCGCGTCTCGCTGATCTCCCCGCTCGGCGTGCTTGCGGACGCCGTCGAGCAGCGCGTGCTCGTCGACGAGGACGCCATCGCTATCGCGACCGCGGTGCTCGCGGAGCACGGCTTCTCGGTCGACGCTCGCACCGTTCGCACGCCGCCGAAGCGACCTCAGTGCGTGCAGGCTTTCGAGTCCGATCTGGCGTTCGTCACGCGCATCCTCGCCGAGGAGGGCATCACGCTCTACGTGCTCGGCGAGGACGACACGCGCGTGGTCTTCGCCGATGCGCCGTCGGGCTACGATGAGGTGCCCGGCATCGAGGCGCTCCGCGTCGCCCACGCTGCCGGCATGGTGACGGGTGAAGCGGTCAAGCACACCCACCTCAGGTACCGGCGCACGACGGAGAAGATGTCGCTGCGAGATCTCGATTTTCGCAAGCCGATGATGGATCTCACGACGTCCGCAGGCGACGGCGCGCTCGAGCGCCACGAGTATCCCGGGGGTTACAACGATCCTGGCGTCGGCACCGAGCTCGCGAAGATGCGCATCGAGGAGGCTCGCAGCCGCCGCGTGACGCTCAAGGGCGAGACCACCTCGCCTCGACTGTTCGCGGGCGGCGTGGTGACGCTCGAGGAAGCGGCGCGCGACGATACGAACGCCCGGTGGCTCCTGCTCGAGGTGCGCCATACGCTGCGCGAGAGGACGGCGGGAGGCGACGAAGGACACTACGAGGCGAGCTTCGAGGCAGTTCCAGCGGGCGAGCCCTACCGGCCCGCGCGACCCGCCCCGCCCAGCCTCGGCGGCGTGCAGACGGTGCGGACGACCGGAGCGGCCGGCGCCGAGATCCACAGTGAAGCGCACGGTCGCATCAAGGCGCACCTGCGGTGGGACAGGCGACGTCCCAACGACGACACGAGCTCGAAGTGGATGCGTGTGACGCAGCCCGCCCTCTCCGGCGGATTCCTCCTGCCGCGGGTGGGGTGGGAGGAGTTGGTCGGCTTTTACGGCACGTCGGCTGACAGCCCGGTGACGCTCGGTCGGCTCTACAACGGTGAGGCGCCGCCGCCCGAAGGGCTGCCAGGCAAGAAAGTCGTGACCGCGTTCGGCACGCAGACAACACCGGGCGGAGGCAGCGCAAACGTCGTGCGGATGGACGACAGCGCCGGCAACGAAGGCTTCCTGTGGAACGCCTCGAAGGACATGAACGAGCGCACCGAGAACGACAAGAAGACGAGCGTGAAGGCCGACGATTCGCTGACCGTCGGCGCGAATCACACGGTGATCGTCGGCCAAGTCCACCAGGTCGGCGTGACCGGCGCACAGTCGTACAGCGTTGCCGCGAACCGCACGGTCAACGTCGATGCCAACAAGGCGATCAGCGCGGCCTCGGAGACAGTGATGATCGGAGGGGCACGCATCTTCAATGTCGGCGGCGATCTCGGCACGCGCACGAGCTCGCTCACGCGGATGGTTGGCGGCGCAAAGGTCGAGACGGCGATCGAGCACCAGAAGCGCCACGTCACCGGCGCGTCCACGATGCTTGTCGGGGGCACGTGGAAGGCGAGGGGCGGCCTGCATGCGACGACGAGCGTCGCGGGAGCACACACCGAGACCGTCGGCGGCAAGAAGAGCGTGAAGACGCCGAAATACTCGCTCAAGGTGCGCGGCGCGCTCAACGAGACGCTGGCGTCGCGGAATGTCACGGCGAGCGGTGATCGCGGCGAGAGCTTCGGCGCGGCGGCACTCTACGACGTCGGCGGATCGATGAACGTGCAGGGGGCGGACGTCGTGGTAATCGCGAAGAGCCAGATCACACTCAAGGCGGGCGGCGCGACAATCACGATCACGCCGGGCGCGGTGAAGATCGAGGGCGACTACAAGAGCTCGACTGGAGCGGTCGAGGACGGATCGGTCGAGTACCCGTGAGCGAGGGAGCAACATGGCCAAGCGCGTGACGGTGGCGGTTTCGCGGAAGAGGGTCCCTGAGCCCGTCGCGCTCGGGCCCGGTCTGCACGCAGCGACGATCGAATTGGCGCTCGGGGCGAGCTACCGCGTCCGCACGATGTCGGGCACTCGCGTGGAGGCGCAGCTCGCCGAGGGCGTGGAGGCGGAGCTCGCGGACGAGTGCCTCCGGGGAGGGAGGATGGTGCTCGTCGCCGACGCGGCCCGTGGCGCGGTGATCCTCGGCGCGCTGCAAACCTTGCGATCACCAGTCACGGAAGAAGAAGGGGTCGTTCGCATCGCCGCGAAGCACGTGCGCTTCACCGCCGAGAAGACGATCTCGATCGAGGCCGGACCGGTGCGGCTGCGCGTCGATCCGAGCGGAGTTTTGCGGCTCGAGGGCGAGCAAATGGTCGTCGACATGGGCGCGCTCGTTCGCTTTCTCTCCGCTCGTGTGGAGCTCCCCTGATGGGCGTCGTCACCAAGACCGTGCTCGGCAAGGCGCAGATCGCCACGAAGAAGAGCGGCCACTTCGCGCCTGGTCCGCCGGCCGCCAACCTCGGCCCTCCCACGCCGCCCGCTGGGCCGGTCCCTGCACCGTTCCTCTACATCGCGAAGACCGCCACCGCCCACAACGGCACGCTCGCAGACGAGACGATCTGCAAGGGCGCCACGTGCCTCGTCGCGTCGAGCGCGATGGACGTCGAGCGCCCCGGCAACATGCCGACGAAGCCCGTCGAGACGATGGGGGGGGCCGACGTTTTGACCCACGTCGTGATCGGACAGGCGCGCATGCTGAGCGGCAGCGCCCGTACGACGGCGAAGAACGGCGAGAAGGTCTGCAAGACGGGCGATCCAGTCGCGCTGAACGTGCCGATGCCGCAGTCGAAGCTGCACCAATCCGAAGGCGTGTTGATGCTCGGCTTGATGCCGGGGATGAGCGACGCGGCGAAGAAGCGCAAGGAGGCCGAGGCCAAGAGGAAGGCCGCGATCGTCACGAAGACGGGCGATCCGGTCGCGGTCGTATCCGGCGAAGTGACCGACGACGTCGTCGATCTGGCGCTGCCCGGCATGATCCCCGTTCGGTGGAGCCGGCACTATCGATCGCGTGGCGTCAAGCGATCGGTCTTCGGGCGAGGTGGGTGGACGCACGGGTTCGACACGTCGATCGAGAGCGCTCGAAGCGGGTTCCTCCTGCTCGACGCCGACGGCAGCGAAGTGTCGTTCGGTGAGGTCGCCCCTCGGGGAGAAGTGTTCGATCGCGCCTCGCGCTTGGTGCTTGCGCGCGGATCGGGCCTGTCGTTCGAGCTTCGCAGCCTCGACACGCGCCTCGTTCGCGAGCTGTCGCCGATCCGGAGCGATGGACCGGCCGTGCTCCGGACGATCCGCGACGCATGGGGCAACCGCGTCGAGCTCCGCTACACCGACGAGCGGCTTTCCGTGATCGTGGATACGGCCAAGCGTGAGCTGCGCCTCTTCTACGACTCCAGTGATCGTGTGAAGCGCATCGAGGTTTGGGCCCGCGGCGCGAAGCAGCAGATCGTGAGCTACACGTATGGCGACGGCGGCGAGCTCGCGGCCGTGACGAACGCGTTCGGGGCGACCGACCGCTACCTGTACGACGGCGCGCACCGCATCGTCGAGAAGCGCCTGCGCGGTGGCCTCGTGGTTTGCTTCACCTACGACGACGATGGCCGCTGCACGAAGAGCACGACGCCCGAAGGCATCCAGCGTGTCGCGCTCATGTACGACGACGATGAGCGGACGACGCTGGTCCACGAGAACCCGCTGCCGGTCCTGTACACGTGGGACGAGCGCGGGATCGTCGTGCGCGCCGAGACAACCGACGGCAGCTCGTGGTCGAGCTATCGGTACGACGACGATCTCTACCTGCTCGAGGCGAAGCACAGCGGCGGCCGCACGAGCCAGAACGCGTACGACGATGCCGGCAACCGTGTGGGCAATGTCGACTTCGCCGGGCGCGAGACGACCTGGGAGTACGTCGACGGCCTCGTCACCAAGAAGGTCGGCCCCGAAGGCGTCACGAGCTGCGCGTACGACCCGCGCGGCGCGATGATCTCGATCACCTACCCGAGCGGCAACACGTTCACGAGGACCCCCGATCGCTTCGGGCGCCTGATCGCCGTCGATGGACCGGAGGGTCGCGTGCTCGCGCTGGAGCACGACGCTGAGCACAACGTCGTCAAGGAGATCGACGCGCGTGGAGCTACGACGATCAGCGAATACGACGCGCTCGGTCGGCTGACTCGCAGGGTGGACCCGCTCGGGCGCGTGATGCACCGGGAGTACGACGACGCCGGGCGCCCCGTGCTCCAGACGTTCATCGACGGGACGGCGCTGCGCTACGAGTGGGACGAGGCCGATCGGCTGGTGCGCAGCACCGACGCGCACGGGCACGCTGTCTTGTCGGAGCACGCCGGCACGGGCGTTGTGGCCAAAAGGACACTGCCCGACGGGCAGGCGTGGCATTTCCAGCACGACATTCTCGAGCGTGTGCGCGTCATCCGGAACCCGCGCGCTGAGACGTGCGAGTTCGCGTTCGATCGCGCCGGCCACGTCATCGAACAGAAGACGTTCGACGGGCGCTTGCTCTGCGTCCAGTACTCGGCGGCGGGCCGGGTCGCGCGGGTCGAGTACCCTGACGGGACCTGGGTGAGCTACGCGCGCGATGGCATCGGGCGCATCGTCGCCCAGGCGTCACCCGACGGAACGCGCGCGTTCGCCTGGACGGGCAATAACCACGTGAGCGAGGCGAGCGTCGACGATCCCGACGGTCCGTACGCGGCGCAGAACGAGGCGGACGAGCGCGGGAGGCTCGTCGCCTCGACGCAAGGCGAGCACACGATCAAGTACGAGTACGACGCCATGGGCAGGCGCAGCGCGCGCATTCTGCCCGACGGCCAGACGACCCGGTACTACTGGGACACGTCCGGCGAACTGTCGGCCATCGATCACGACGGGCACAAGGTGCTCCTCCAGCGCGACATCCTCGGTCGGCTCGTGCGGCTCTACGCCTACGATAGTGGCCTCGACGTCCTGCTTGCGTACGCCGATAACGGCCGGATCGCGACCCAGGAAGCCTTCGTGCGCGCCCCGTCTTCGTCCCCGCCCAAGAGCATCGCGCGCCGCCAGTTTCGCTATGGCCCGCACGCGCGCGTCGCCGTCCTCCACGACGCCCGCTGGGGCACCACGACGTACGAGCACGACGCGGTGGGACGGCTCCTTTCCGCGCGCTCAAGGAGCTTCACCGAGCTCTACGAGTACGACGGCGCAGGCTACATGCGCGGCGCAGCGCGCGGAGGCGCCCCGCCCGAAGCGTGGAGCATCGCGCAGGGCAACGTGCTCCTCGGGACGCCACACGCGCGGATGGAGAACGACGGGCGGCACCGCCGCACCCGCGTCATCGCCGACGAGGGCTCGGTGACTACGCTCCTGTGGGACGCGTTCGATCAGCTTCGTGAGGTCAAGCTCACCGATGGCACCCGCGTGTGCTTCCGGTACGACGCGCTCGGCCGTCGCGTTGAGAAGCGCGTGATCGCGCCGCTCTCCGATCCGCTCGCGCTGCCCTCGCCGCCGCGCATCGTGCGCTATCTCTGGGACGGCGACGAGCTCGCCGCCGAGATCGACTCCGCGCGCGGGACGCGCGTCTTCGTGAGCCATCCCGGCAACTTCTTGCCGCTGATGCAGATCGAGGGAGGCAAGGCGTTCACGTACGTGACCGGTCACCTGGGCGCGCCGCGCGAGCTCGTGGACGAGGCCGGTCGCGTCGCATGGGCAGCGCAAATGAGCCCATGGGGGGATGTCGTCGCGGTCGCGCGCGACGAGGCCGGCGAGTCCAGCTCGGTCGCCAGCCCCTTCCGCCTGCTCGGTCAGTACCACGACGATGAGACCGGCCTCTGCTATGCGCGCCACCGGTACTTCGATCCCAAGACGATGCGCTGGCTGAGCCCCGACCCGCTCGAGATCGACGGCGGCGGCGATCTCTTCGGCTTCGGCGGGAGCCCGACCGAGCGGGTCGATCCGTTGGGGCTCAAGTCGAGGACAGAGATGGATGAGTTCCTCGCGAGCACCGACAAGGCGCGCGCGGAGGCTCATGCGGCTGCGATGGCCGAGCAGGCGGCGATTCGACAGGAGATCGCCGCCAACAACGCGATCACGCCTGAGCGCAAGCCCTTCGTCGAGTCGCAGTGCACGTCGGCCGCGTCGAGTCCGCATGAACCGGGAGCCTCGGCGCCCCAAGTCGGTCGGAACGACCCAGGTGGGACAGGGGCTCACGCCGAGACGAACATGCCCGCGCCACTCGCGGGGACCGCGGTCGGAGCAGGTCGCCCGCACTGCGCAAACTGCGTGTCACACATCCAGACTCAAGGCGGTGTGACCGCGAGCCCGATCCGCTCGTCGGGCGACGCCGCGTGGGATCCACCTCCCGCGACGCCTCCTGGACAGAAGCCTCAGCAGGATCCCGCATGGTGACGCCCTCTCCCGAGCTCGCACCGATCCTCGAGCGCATCCGCTTGCGTCTCCTCGAGCTGCCGCCGCCCACGCTCCACGAGGCAGGCATCGCCGCCAACACTTGGGTCGCGACGTCGTTCGACAAGCGGGGCATCCGGAAGGACCCCATCGGCTTCACCGCGAAGTTCAAGGACGGCGCCGCGGTCGTGAAGGCGCTGACGAAGGGCTCGCTCGACATCCTCGAGTGCGAGCTATGGATGCTCGAGGTCGTCGATGGCGCGCGAGCGAAAGACCAAGCCCGCCCCAACGGCGCGCGGCCGCGGCCGGGCCGCCCCCTGAAAACCC
>JBPOHC010000518.1:0-1980 GCA_052035985.1 Myxococcota bacterium
GCCTGCGCCGCCCGTCGGGCCCGCGCCGCCCGGCGCAGCGCCCGTGATCGCAGCGCCCGCGGTGCTCGCGGCCGTCGACGCGGGCGTGTCTCCGTCGGCCGCGCACAGGTCTCACAACCGCCGCGAGCGACGACGTCCCGCGGTGCTCATCGCCCCCGTGCGAGTGAACTGAGAGGCACACGACGGTGCGCGCGCGGACCTGGGCGTTGGGCATGGCTGCGCTCCTCGAAGCGGGAGCGGCGATGGGGCAGTCGGATCGCGAGCGGCGGTCGCTGATTCAGCGCGCGGAGCGGTACTACGCGCGGCAGCGGTATGAGCGCGCCCTCGCGACGGCGCAGCGCGCGGCGGAGCTCGGGATGTCTCCGTCGCTGCGCTTCTTCATCGCGGTGCAGCACCAGGCGCTCGGCCACACGCTTGACGCGCTCGACGGCGCGGAGCGGTGCGCGCAGGAGGCCGCGCACGACGCGTCGATCAGCGATCGCGACGAGCTCGTGGCGCGGTGCAACAGGCTCGCGTCGCTGCTCGAAGGCTCCGTGGCGAGGGTGCAGCTCCGTGTGCCCGAAGGGGCGCCGACGACCTTTCAAGCGCGAGTGCAGGGCGGCGAGATCGACCGCGCGCGATGGAGCGCTCCGCTCGCGGTGCTCCCCGGTCACGTCGTGGTCGAGGGGCGACTGCCCGACAGCCCGTCGCTCCGAGAGGAGTTCGACATCGCCGCGGGACAGCGCCGCGAGGTCTCGTTCGAACGCTTCTTTCCGCCGCCCGCGCAGCCCGAGCGAGCGCCCGCGCAGACCGCGCCCGTCGAGACCGCGCGCGTCGAAGCGCCACGTCCGCCGCCTCCTCCTCCGCCACCACCACCTCCGCCGCCGTCCGTTCCGTCGCGAGGACCGGGTGCGGCGCCGTGGATCATTGCGGGCGCGGGCGCGTTGATCCTCGGCGGAGCCGGCGCGTCCTTCGCGCTGCGAGAGAGCGACGTGGCCGAGCGCGACAGGCTCTGCGGCACGCCCGCGTGTACGGCCAACGACGAGCAGCAGGCGCTCACCTACGACGACCGCGCGCGCACCTGGAACGTCCTCACCAACGTCTCGCTCGGCGTCGGCGCGGCGGCCGTGGTGGGCGGCGTGGCGTGGTGGCTCATCGCGCGTCCCGCTTCGGCGCCGAGGGTGAGCGCGTGGGTCGCGCCGCACGACGGGAGGCTCCTCGTGGGCCTCGGAGGCTCGCTCTAGATGCGCGGCGCGCGTCGGTCATTTCAGGTGATCGCGGTGGTGGCCGCGGTGGGCTGCTCGCTCGATCCGTGGGTCTCTCCGCGCGTCGCAACGTCGTGTCCGACGGACGCGTCGCCGTGTACGCCGACCGCGAGCGCCCCTTCGTGGAACGCGCTCGCCGCGGGGGCGCGCTTCACCTGCGCGCTCGTCGAGGGAGGGCGCGCGCGATGCTGGGGCGACGACATCAACGTCGTTCCGCTGCTGACGCCGGGGATGACCGATCCGTCGGTGCCGCGCGAGGTCTCGCTCGGGCTCATGGCGGGCGAAACCGCCGTCGCGATCAGCGGCAGCTACGACCACGTCTGCGTCGCGGTGAAGCGCCTGACTGGAGCCGACACGGCGATCCCCCCGTCGCGGGTTCTCTGCTGGGGCGAGGGCGACGACGGTCAGCTCGGGAGCGTCCCCGCGCGCGACTCGCACACGCCGCTCTCGGTCGAGGGTCTGCCCGAGCTCGCCGTGGTGCGGAGCCTCTCGGCGGGCAACGGCTTCACCTGCGCGGCCTTCGAAAACGAGCCGCGCGTCTTCTGCTGGGGCGCTCACGGCGCGCAGCCCGCGAGCGCCATCACCGTCGGCGTGCACCGCGCGATCACGCTCCCCAACGCGCCTGGAACGAGCCGACCGCAGCTCCCGTTGCAGGTGGCCGCGGGGTACTCAAACGTGTGCGCGCTCTCGGCCACGGGACGCGTGTATTGCTGGGGCTCCAACGAGAGCGCGCAGC
>JBPOHC010000197.1:0-42861 GCA_052035985.1 Myxococcota bacterium
GCCCCGCGTCGTGCTACGAAGGCTCGCGGAAGGGCGAACGAGGACACCGATGGGAACACCGCGAAGGGCCGCACCAGCGTGGGCGGTCGGGGCGACGCTTCTGCTCATGGCGCCGGAGGCCCGCGCGATCGAGCTCCTCACCGGCCTCGGAGGCGTCGGGGGCTACGGCGAGGGCGTGCTCGGCCCCAACGACGACAGCTCGTCGGCCTCGATCGACGTGCGCGCGGCCTTTCCCTCGGGGATGCGCTTCTTCGGAATGACCTTCTCCGCGCTGTTCGTGAACAACAACGGGAACGTCTCGTTCGGCGGGGCCATGAGCACGTACACGCCGCGCGCCTTCCCCGTGTCAGACCAGCGCATGATCGCGCCGTGGTGGGGCGACGTCGACACGCGCGGCGGAGGCGCCCCCACGCGCAACGGGGTGTACTGGTCGATCCGGCCGGGGCGCATGGTCGTGACCTGGCACGACGTCGGGTACTACACCTCGCACGACGACCTCGCGAACGACTTTCAGCTCGTGCTCACGGCCGCCGGACCGGGCGTCGGCGACTTCGACGTCGAGTTCCGATACCACCGCTGCGCGTGGACCACGGGCGACGCCAGCGGCGGCACCGGCGGCTTCGGCGGGACCCCCGCGCAGGCCGGCTTCGACGCGGGCAACCTCCGTGACTACATCGCGCTCCCGGGCTCCCTCACGATGGACGTGCTGCGGCTCTGCGCCACCTCGAACGTCGGCGTCGCGGGCCTCTGGCGCTTCGCGATCCGTGACGGCGGCGTGATGTGTCCGGGGATGGGCTCCTCGTGCCCCACCGGCATGCTCGGCGCCTGCGCCGCGGGACGCATCACCTGCAGCGGGACCACGCCCGTCTGCACCGCGCTCGCCGCGCCGTCGACAGAGCTCTGCGACGGCGTCGACAACGACTGCGACGGCCTCGTCGACGACGCGATCGCCCCGCGCGCCTGCTACACCGGCCCCGCGGGCACCCGCGCGATCGGCGCCTGCCACGACGGCACGCAGCGCTGCGCGGGCGGCGCGTTCAGCGCGTGCGCGGGCGAGGCCCTCCCCACGACGGAGCGCTGCAACGGTGTCGACGACGATTGCGATGGGCTCGTCGACGACGTCGCGGGGAGCCAGATCTGTGGTGTCGGCGCGTGCCGCCGTACGGCTTCGAATTGCGCGGGCGGCGTCGTGCCGCCGTGCGTCCCCGGGGAGCCGTCGGTCGAGACATGCAACGGCCTCGACGACGACTGCGACGGCCTCGTCGATGAGGGCGCATGCGACGCGGGCGTCGAGCCGACCGACGCGGCCGACGTGCCCGTCGTACCGCCGACCGATGTGCCCGTCGTCGACGGCGGCGCGTGCCATGACTACCGCTGCGACCCGAGCCTCCAGCTCTCGGGCAGGGCGGGGCCCCTCGGCGGCTGCGGGTGCCGCGCGGGCGGAGCCTCTCGTGCGGGAGGCGTCGCGCTCGTCGCGCTCGCGATCATGGCGACGAGGCGTCGTCGGTCACGACGCCCTCGAAGAGAAGCCTCGACACACGACCCGCTCCCTCGCGTACGGCAACGCCTCCTGCGAGCCGGGTGAGGCTCGCGGCAGCGTGCTCGACGGCGAGGTGGAGTTCACCTTCGACGAGTCGGTGCTCGCGCTTCCAGGCACGACGCTCAACGTCCCACCGAACGTGTGGCACCAGGTGCGGAGCCCCGCGGGCGCGCGGCTGCTCACGATCTTCAGCCCCGGCGGCTTCGACCGCTACCTGGAGGAGCTCGTCGCGCTCCCCGAGAGCCGCTACGCAGAGGCGGGCTTCATGCGCGAGCCCTCCGAGCGCTACGACAACTTCGAGCGCTGATCCGCGGCGGACCTCTGCCTTCGCGCCCTCGCCCTCGCGGCGCTGCGCTGCGGCCGCGCGCGTCGTTGTCGCGCTCCGTTGTCGCGCTCCGTTGAAGGGCACCCGTCGCAGACGCTACGCTCCGGCCCATGCAGTCCGACGTCGTCGCCCGACACCTCACCGAGCTCCGGGCCTCGTCGCGCGCCACGCGCAACGTGCCCCTGGAGGGCAACGGCTTCGCGGTGTCGCGCGCGCTCGAAGCCGCGTTCCGCCCGCCCGACGACGCGCGCTGCGGGGTGTTCACCCATCGCTTTCAATACGGAGGCAGCGTGCCCGAGGGCTGGGCCGAGGCCCGCACGCTGGTGCTGGCCGACGCGGTGGTCGAGACCATTGACTACGACGTCGAGTCGAACACCTTCGTCGACATCATCGCGCTCACCGAGGCCCGCGCCGACGAGCTCGAGCGCGCCGTGCGCGCGGCGAGCGAGCGCCGCGGCGCGACGTGATTCAGCGGATTGTCTTGGGCGCCGCGCCCTCACGAGACGGCGCCCGCTGTCGATGCTGGAGGGACGAAGGGTTCGAGCTCCGAGAGGCCGTCCCGGGCTCTGGGGGCTACTTCTTGGCGGACCCGGCCTGCCACTTCTCGACGACGGCTTCGCCGTGGACGCCGCGCACCAGCTTGAGGTCCTTGTTGGTGCCGATGAGCAGCTCGAGGTTCTTGTCGGTGAGCGCGTCGAAGATGGCGGCGCCCTGCGGGTCGGCCACCAGCTGCTTGTAGAGCCGCGAGAGCGCCTCGAAGTCCTTGATGAAGCACTCACCGCCCGCGCCGCGCCCCGACTTGTGCAGCGGGCTCATGTAGGTCCCGCCGTTGTCGGGGTCGGCGGCCATCGCGGCCCGCACCACGTCCCAGTGGCCGCCGTGGCGGGCGATGAGGTCGTAGAGGAGGTTGATGAACACCACGCGCACGAAGCCCATGGTGTTGCGCCCGTACTTGATGAACTCCGCGTCGCGCGAGGCGCAGATGAGGGAGTAGGGCGCCGGCGGCAGCACCGACATCGCCTGCTCGGCGCGGGCGCGGAACTCGGGGCTCTCGACGGGGATGCCGACGATGTTTCGGGTGGGGTTCTCGGCGTCGTGCTTGGCCGTCGCCACCGAGAGGAACTCGGGCGAGTGCATCACGAAGAGGTCGGGGAAGTCGCGCTGGATGGCCTCGGTGGTGCCCGGCAGCAGCGTCGACTTGATCACCACCGCCTTGCCCTTGCCGACGAGCGGCAGCACGCCGCGCACGATGCTGTCGTCGAAGCCATCGGGCGTGGTGGGCGTGGGCACCGCGACGAAGACGATGTCGCAGGCAGCGAGCTTCGGGCCGTTGTCGCAGTACGGCGCCTCCAGCGCGTACCGGACCACCTGGTAGCCGCGGCGCTCGAAGTCGTCAGAGTAGGTCTTGCCGATCCAACCCTGCCCGATGAAGCCAATCAACGGTTGTGTGCGCATGAAGGTCGTCCTCGTTCGTTGCCGACTGCGCGTCGGCCTCTCTTGTTACACGCCGCATTGCACCGAATGAGCGCCCCGCTGCAAGTCCCTTTTCGAAGGGGATCGTCTCTGCGAGGTCTGGCGGGGCCCCTCCCAAGCCCGCAGCCGCCGCGCCGAGGACCGGGATGCGGGCGAGGGCGTCGCGGGCGGGGCCGCGGCCTTGGGGGTGGCGGGCGCGATGCGCGCGGGGGACCGTCGCGCTACGCGGCGAGGAGCCGGGTGACGATCGACACGACCGCCTCGGGCCGCGCGGGCTTGACGATCCACGCCGCGGCGCCGAGCGAGCGGGCGCGCTGCAGGACCTCGGGCTGACCCTCGGTGGTGAACACCACGACGAGGGGCGTCTTCTCGGACTTCTCCTCCTGGAGCACGGCGAGAAACTCCAGGCCCGTCATCGTGGGCATGTTCACGTCGCACACGACGAGGCGGACGTCGGCGTTCGCCGCGAGCTTGCGGAGCGCGTCGGCCCCGTCGCTCGCCTCGATCGTGGCGAAGCCCGCCTCGTTGAGGGCCCTGCCCAGCATCTTGCGCACGAGAACCGAGTCGTCGACGAGCATGACCTTGACTTCCATGACAGTGCTTCCTTCTTGCGATCGAGTCGTTCAGGGGGGCAGCGAAGCGGTCCCCGCGCGGGCGGCGAGCTCGGGGACGATCCACCGCGCCTGGAAGGCGTCGCCCGGCGCGCCAACCACGGGTCGGCGCGCGGCGAGCAGGAGTTGGAGCGCCGACGTGTGCATGCGCTCGCACGCGGTGAGGTCGACGGCGGCCTCGGGGTGGCGCGCGAGCAGCTCTCGGAGCGGCTCCGCGTCGTCGAGGCTCACCTCGCCGCTCAGGCAGATGCGTAGGTCGTCGTATCGGGTCGGCACGTGAGGAGCTCCTTGGGGTTGAGGACGAGCAGCGTGTGGCCGTCGCCGAGGATGGCCGTGCCGTGGAAGGTGCGGCAGCCCGCGAGGATCCCTTCGAGCGGCTTGAGCACCACCTCCGCGTCTGCGTCGAAGGCGTCGACGACGACGCCCACCTCGTGCCCGGCGACGTCGAGCATGAGGATGGCGGCCTCGGCGGAGTCCTCGCGGGGCTCGTCGAGCTGGAGGAGCCGGCCGAGTTCGAACAGCGGCACCAGGCGCCCGCGCCAGTCGAGCACGTCGCGCCGCATGATCCGCCCGAACTCGGCGCGGGGGCGGCGCACGACGCCGAGCACGGCGTCCATCGGCACGCCGAACTTCTCCTCGCCCGCGCGCACCATCAACACCCGCGTGACGGCCATGGTGAGCGGGAGCGTGAGGCGCACGGTGGTCCCGCGCCCCTTCTCGCTGCGCAGCTCGATCCCGCCGCCGAGGTCATCGACGGTCTGTCGTACGACGTCCATCCCGACGCCGCGGCCCGACACGTCGGAGGCCGCGCTGGCCGTGGAGAAGCCCGCGGCGAAGATGAGGTTCTTCGCCTCGGCGTCGGTGAGCGTCGCGGCGCGCGCCTCGTCGATGACGCCCCGCTCGAGGGCCTTTCGCTTGAGCATCTCGGGGTCGAGCCCGCGGCCGTCGTCGGTGAGCTCGATCACCAGCGAGTCGCCGTCGTGCGAGGCCGCGAGCGTGATCGTGCCGCGCGCCGGCTTGCCCGAAGCGAGCCGCGCGGCGGGGGCCTCGATCCCGTGGTCGAGGCTGTTGCGCACGAGGTGGATGAGCGGCTCGTTGATGCGGTCGATGATCGACTTGTCGGCCTCGATCTCCTCGCCGATGAGCGTGAGGGCGACGTCTTTTTCGAGCTTGCGCGAGAGGTCGCGCACCACCCGCGGGAAGCGCTGAAACACCGACGCGAGCGGCAGCATCCGCACCTGCATCACGGCGCCCTGGAGCGCCTGCGCGATGCGGTTGAGCACGGCGTACTGGTCGGCGAGCTCGCGCGCGAGCGCCGTCATCCCGTACTGGGTCTCGACGCGGCGGGCGATGTACGGCAGGGCGTTCTTGGCGATGACGAGCTCGCCGACGAGGTTCATCACGTCGTCGATGCGATCGAGCGACACCTTCACCGTGGTCGCGTCGTGCGCGTGCGCGTGCGTGTGCTGCGCCGCGGCGGCCTCGGGCTCGGTCGCGGCGGGAGCGCGGCCCAGCATGCGCGTGATCATCGCGACGAGGCCGTCGGTCTTGAGCGTGCGCGTGGCCGCGTTCACCGCCGCCTGCCACGGCCCGATCTCGCCCGCGCGCTTCATCTCCGTGAGGCACGCGGTCACGGTGGAGGCCACGCCGAGGATGCGCCCGAGCAGCGCGTCGCCCTCGCAGGGCAGCCCGAGGAGGTGCGCCTGGTCGCGCAGGATTCCTTCGAAGACCGCCTGGTCGTCGGCGGCGTGCGCGGCCCCGCCGACGGCGCGGATCTCGACCTCGTCGGAGACGTACGCGAACACCTTCGCGAGCTCGGCGGCCGTCGCGCAGGTGAGCAGTTCGAATCCCACGTGGCACGCGAAGGTGTCGAGGTTGGCGAGGTCGCCCCAGCCCTCTTCGGGCTCGATGAGGGCGAGCCCGAGGAGCTTCGGCACGTCGGCCACGACCATCAGCGGGTCGCTGTCTCCCCAGAAGAAGCACCTCACGCCGGGCTGGTAGCGAACGCTGAGGGGCGCGTCGCCCGCCTCGAGCGCGGCTGCTGCGACGGCGCGCAGCGCGTCGGGGAGCTCGTCGAGCGAGCGCGGGGGGGGACCTGCGGGCGCCTCGGCCTCGCGGGCGACGCCCTGGAGCGCGGCGCGCGCCTGGGATGTGAGGCTGGCGGAGTCGGCGTCGGCGTCGGGCGGGAGCGCTTCGGTGTCGGCGATGGCCTCGAGCCATCGGCCCACGCGGTCGGTGCAGGCCAGGAGCACGTCGACGAGCGCGGGGGTGAGCTCGGCGTCGTGGGCGCGCACGGCCGAGAGGACGTCCTCGGCGGCGTGCAGCAGCCGGGTGAGCGCGCCGAAGGGGAACATCCCCGACGAGCCCTTGAGCGTGTGAAACGAGCGGAACACCTGGTTGAGGGTGTCGACGTCGCCGGGGGCGCGCTCGAGCGTCACGAGGCCCTGCGAGGCGTCGGCGACGAGGTCGCCCGCTTCGGAGAGGAACATCTCCAGCAGCGGGGTCATGGCGCGCCCCGCGCGGTGAGCATTCGAACGCGCAGCAAGAGGTCCGCGGGCTTCACGGGCTTGGTGAGGAACACGTTGGCGCCGGCCGAGAGCGCGCGGTCGCGGTCGCTCTCGCGGCTCTCGGTGCTCACGATGATGATCGGCGTGGCGCGGGTCTCTGGCCGCGTGCGGAGCGCGCGCGCGACCTCGTAGCCGTCCATGCGGGGCATGTTGATGTCGACGACGAAGAGCTGGTGCACGCCGGTGAGCGAGCGCTCGACGCCCTCGTAGCCGTTCTCGGCCTCCTCGACGCCGAACCCCGCGCCCTCGAGCACCTGCCGGTAATAGAGCCGAATCGTCGGCGCGTCATCGATCACGAGCACGTGGACCATGGTCAGGGGCTCCCCTCGAATGGCCGCTGGTACACCAGGGCGTCGGGAAATTTTCGCGCGACGAAGAGGTTCGAGATCCGGCTCATCGACTCCGAGTGCCCGAGGCACAGAAAGCCGCCCGGCCGGAGCGACTCGTAGAGCGTCTCGACCGCGCGACGCCGCGAGACCTCATCGAAGTAGATGAGCAGGTTGCGGCAGAGGACCACGTCGAAGTCGCCGTGGCCCGGGGGCACCGCGGCCGCGTTGAGGTTCACGTGGGTGAAATCGATGGACTCTCGCAGCGGGTCGCAGATCACGTGCTCGTCGCCGTCGCGGGTGAAGTACTTCGCGAGCAGCGACGGGGGCAGGTTGCGCAGCGCGTGCCGCCCGTAGCGGCCGACGCGGGCGTGGTTCAGCACCGCCGTGTCGATGTCCGACCCGACGATCTCGATGCCGAAGGAGTCCGCGAGGGGCCAGTGCTCGAGGAGGTAGATCGCCAGCGAGTAGGGCTCCTCGCCCGTGGAGCAGGGCATGCACCACAGCCGGATCGTGCGGCGCGATGGGTCCGTCGCGACGACCTCGTCGAGGATGCTCCGCGCGATGCAGCGGAGCTGATACTCCTCGCGGAAGAAGTACGTCTCGTTGACGGTGACGAGGTTGACGAAGCTCTGCAGCTCCGCGTCGCGGCTCGGCCCCTGGAGGATCGCGAGGTACGACCGGAAATCGCGCGTGTGCGTCGCCGCGATGCGCTGCTGCACCCGCCTGCGCAGGTACTCGTATTTGGCGTCTTCGAACACGATGCCCGTGACGCCGTAGAGGATCTCGCGGAGGCGCGCGAAGTCCGTCGGACTGACGTGCGCCTCGCCGGTGGCGGTCACGGCCGCCTCGACGCGATGCGCTCGGCCGCGTGGACGCTGGCGAAGGCGATGAAGTCGTCGCCTTCGAAGCGGCGAGGGAGCGACGCGAGGGCCGCGAGCGCGCCGTGACCGCCGCGCTCGGCCACGGCCTCGAGGGCCGCGGCGCACACGTTGACATCGGGCTCTTCGCCGAGGAGCCGGACGAGCCGCGCGGTGGTGGCGTCGTCGGCGCTCCGGGCCAGCGCGGTGACCGCGAGGATTCTCACGTCGGGCTCGGGGTGCGTGAGGCGCGCGGTGAGGGCCGCGCGGCTGACGTCGGGCATCTGGGAGAGGGCCTCGATGACGGCGTTGCGCAGCCACGCGTCCTCGCTCTCGAGGTGCGGGACGAGGCCCGCCACGACCTCCGCGGAGCCGAGGCGCATCAGGGCCGTGAGGATTCCCTCTCGCACGCTGAGCTCGGGCTCGTGCGGCAGGCGCGCGCACAGGGGCCCCGCTGCGGCGGCGTGCGTCGCGAGCTCGCGGACCGCCGCCCGTCGCAGCGCGGGCGCGGCCGCGACGAGGTCGGCGAGCAGGTCGTCGAGGCAGCGCGGCGGCGGCGGCGCCGTCATCGCGTTCTTCGTTCGCTTCACGAGACCCATCACGCGTTCCTCATCGCCCTCTCCGCACGGCGCCTGTTCCACGCGTCATGCCACCCAGCGCCGGAGCTGCCCGGCGATGTCGCCGAGGGGCAGCTCGAGCTCGGCCCCGCCGCGCTGCACCAGCTCGCCGGGCATCCCGTACACCACCGCCGTCTGCCGTGACTCGGCGATGGTGCGGCCGCCGCGCCGTCGAAGCTCGGTCATCGTCTCGGCGCCGTCGTCGCCCATGCCCGTGAGCAACACGGCGACCAGCTCGCGCGCGGGGACCGCGCCCATCACGCTGGTCATCAGCCGGTCGACGCTCGGGTGCCACACGTAGCGTCGCTCCGCGGGGGCGGGCATCACGAAATCCGCGGCCCCGCGCCGTGAGAAGATCATGTCGGCGTCGCCCCGCGCGAGGTACGCCGTCCCCGGACGGAGCGTCGTGATCGACGACACCTCCGTCACCTCGATGGCGCAGACGCTGTCGAGCCGCCGGGCCAGCGCGTGGGTGAACTCCGCGGGCATGTGCTGCGCGATCACGACGGGCCACGAAAAGTCCGCGGGCAGCGGCGCGAGGAGCTCCTCGAGCGCGCCGGGGCCGCCCGTGGAGCTGCCGATCACCACCACGCCGCGCGCCGCGGCCGCGCCCGCGTCGACGGCGCGCCGCGCGGGTTCGCGCTGCGGGCTCGCGGAGCGGACCGCCGACGCGGGGCCCTGCCGACGGCTGCGGAGGCGCGCGTGCGTCGCGGCGCGCACCGTCTGGACGATGCGGTCGCGGATGCCGCCGACTTCGAGCGACACGGTGCCGCCCGGCTTCGCGATGCAGTCGACGGCGCCCATGTTCATCGCCTCGAAGCCGGCGAGGGCGCCCGCGGTGGTGAGCGACGACAGCATGATCACGGGCCGCGGGCGCTCGGTCATGATGTGGCTGAGGCAGGTGAGGCCGTCCATCACGGGCATGTTGATGTCGAGCGTGACGACGTCGGGGTCGAAGCTGGCGACGAGCTCGAGTGCCTCGGCGCCGTTCTTCGCGGTGCGGACCTCGGCGTCGGGCTCGGCCTTGAACATCGCCGAGAGCGCCGTGCGCATGAAGGCCGAGTCGTCGACGATGAGAAGGCGCATCTCGCTCTCCTGGTGCGTGTGCGCGGGGGTCAGGCGGCCGCGGGCGTGACCGAGCGGCGCATCGCGGTCAGCTCGGCGCGGTCGAGGAGCTCGCGCGCGTCGAGGATGAGGATCATCCGCTTCGCCTGCTCGAGGTTGGCGATCTGACCCATGATGCGCGACTGCTCGTCGGTGGCGTTCGGGGTGCGCTCGATGGCGCCGCGCGAGACCTTGAGCACCTGCGAGACCGAGTCGACGATGAAGCCCGTGCGGGTGCCGTCGATGCCCAGCACCACGATGCGCTGGCCGTCGTTGCGCGCGACCTTCTCCAGCCCGAAGCGGGTGCGAAAGTCGATGATCGGGAGCACCGCGCCGCGCACGTTGACGACGCCCGCGAGGAAGCTCGCGGCCTTCGGGACGTGGGTGATGGACTCGGGCATGCGGATGATCTCCTGCACCGAGTCGATGCGCACGCCGTACTCCTCGTCGGCGAGGCGGAACACGACGAGCTGCTCGTCCTCGACTGTTTCGCCCTCGCCGCGGTCGTCTGCGCGCTCACCCATGGAGACCTCCTCGCCCGCGCGGGGCCTGACCGAGAGCGCCTCGCGGAGCGCCTCGCGTTGAAACAGCTTCTCGACCGAGAGCACCGAGACCAGGCGACGCCCCTCGTCGAGGCGGCAGATGGCCTCGACCTCGCTCGCCTCGCCGCGCGCGCGGAGGAACCCGGGCACGCCGTCGACGAGCCGCAGGGGCACGCGCAGGACCTCCTTCACGGCGTCCATGACGATCCCGACGACGCCGCCCGCGTGGTCTGCCCCGCTCACGGAGATCACCACGATGCGCTGCTGCGGCGAGAGGGCCGCGAAGGGGAGGTTGAACATCTTCCGCAGGCTCACCAGCGGGAGCAGGCGGTTGCGGAGCGTCATCACGCCGACCACGTGGGCGGCGGCGTTGGGCACCTCGCTGATGTGCTCGGGGACCTGCACGATCTCCTGCACGTGCTCGATGGGAAACGCGTACTCCTGGGCCGCGGCGACGAAGCTCACGAGCTGCCGCTCGTCGGCGAGGCCATCTTCGCCCGCCGGGGACGCAGGCGCCGAGGCGGGCGCGGCCGTGAGGTCGCCGGGCGCGCGCGCCTCGCGCCGCCCGCCCACGAGGCGCTCGACGCGGAGGATCATCACCATGGTGTGACCGCCGACGCCCTTGAGAAGGCCCGAGAGCATGTCGGCGTCGCAGGCCACAGAGAGCGCGTCGACGGGCTCGCGCTGCCCCGGCTGCACGGTGATCACGCTGGCGACGCTGTCGACGACGAAGCCCACGATGGTGCCGTCGTCGACCACGATGACCCGCGTGGCCGCGTCGTCGGCCTTGTCGGGGAACGAGAAGTGGCGGCGCAGGTTGACGATGGGGAGCACCTGCCCGCGGAGGTTGGCCACGCCGTTGAGCGTCGGGGGGCTCAGCGGGACGCGCAGCGTCTCCGGCACGCGGATGATCTCCCGCACGGACTCCATCGGGAACGCGAACACCTCGCTGCCGACGTTGAAGGTGACGTACTGCTCGCCGCCGTCGCCGCCGTCGTTGACGGCGCGCTCGGGGACGGCTTCTGGCTCTGCGCTCATGGCGGGCTCCTCGCGCTTGGGGGCGCTCATGCGGCGCTTTGCAGCTCGTCGGCGAGCGCGGCGATCTCGTCGACGGCGCGGCCGAGCTCGTTGGCGGACTTGGACTGCTCCTCGGCGGCCGCGGCGGACTCGGACGCGGCCTTGGACGCCTCCTCGGCGGCGGCGGCGATCTGCGACATCGTCTTCTTGAGCGAGCCGAGCATCGCGACGATCTCCGTCGCGCCGCTGGCGATGGCCTGGTTCTTCTCGGCGATGACGGCGATCTCGGCGCCGACGCTGACGAGCCCGCTCGTCACGCCGCTGGCCTTCTCCACCTCGGCGCGAGAGACGGCGCCGATGTCCTCGAGCTCGCGGCGCACCAGCGCGATCTGATCCTGCACGCCCTTGACGAGGTCCTTGATGCGGTCGGCGTTCTGCGCGGACTCGGCGGCGAGGTTGCGGATGTCCGTCGACACCACCACGAAGCCCTTGCCGTACTCCCCCGCGCGCGCCGCCTCGATCGACCCGTTGGTCGCGAGCATGCTCGTCTGGATCGACACGTTCACGATCGCGTCGACGATCTTGTCGATGCGTCGGCTGAGCTGCTCGAGCGAGTTCACCTGCGCCTGGCTGTTGCGCCCGGCCGCGAGCGCGCCGTCGAGGCCCGACACCATCGCGTCGACGCTGACCTTGTTGGTCGCGGCCAGCTCGGCCATCGCCCGGCAGCTCTCCAGCGCCGCCTTCGCGCGACCCTCGGCGCGCTCGGCGCCCGCCTCGATCTGCGCCGCCGCGCTCGCGGCCTGATGCGTCGCCGCCGCCTGCTGGCCGGCGCCGCGCGAGATCTGCCCGAGCGAGGCCGCGATCGACGTCGCGCTGCGGGTGATCTCCTGCACCGCGGACGACAGCACCTCGGCGCCGGCCGCGACGGCCTCGGCGCTCTTGGCGATGTCGGTGCTGTTCTTGAGTTCGTCGGCGAGCTCGGAGAGGTTGCTCGACGCCTGCTCGCTGTGCGAGAGCGCCTCGGACTGCTGGTCGACCATGCGCAGCGCAGACTCGGCGCCCGCGCTCTGCTCGCCCGCGCCGCGGTCGATGGCCTCCGCGCCGCTGCGGGCCTCGCGCGCGGCCGTGTTCGACTGGGCGGCGGCCGCGGCGATCTCCTGCGCGCCGGTCATGATCGCCCCGAGGTCGCCGCGGATCTGCTCGAGCTGGCGGGTGACGACCTTGCCCTTCTCGGCCTCGTCCTTCGCCGCCGCCGCGGAGTGCGCGATGCCCTCGGCGATGACCTTCACCTCGGACTGGATGTGCGCCACGAGCGCCTCGATGTCGCGGGCGCCCTTCTCGGACTTCTCCGCGAGGCCGCGCACCTCGTCGGCCACCACCGCGAAGCCCTTGCCGTACTGCTTGGCGCGCGCGGCCTCGATGGCGGCGTTGAGCGCGAGGAGGTTCGTCTGGTCCGCGATGCGGGCCACGGCCTTCACGATCTCGCCGATGTCGTTGGCGCGCTTCTCGAGCTCCTGCACCATGCGAACGGAGCCGTCCTGGCGCTCCGACGCGGTGCCCACGCTGGTGACCATCTTCGCGATCTCGCCGCTCAGCGCCCCGACGGTCACCTGGAGCGTCTCGGTCCTGCGCAGCGTGAAGGTGGCGAGCTCGAGCTGGGCCGCGATGGCGTTGGCGCCCTGATCGACGGCGTCGAGGCTCATCTTCGCGCCGCGCGATCCCTCCTCCGCGGCGGCGGCGATCTGGCCCATCGAGGCTTTCATCTCCTGGCCCGCGGACGATGCCTCCCCAACGCTGCGCGAGAGCTCCCCCGACGCGTTGGCGAGGCGCTCGGCGGCCTGCTGCTGCTTCGCGAGCGTGCGCGCCTTCTGCCGGAGCGTGTCGGCGTCGCGCCTGGCCTGCGGCGCCACGGACTTGTCCGCGGTCAGCAGCGCGGGGGCGAAGGCGGCGCCATTCTGTCCGTTGCGTCGCGGCGTCTCGGTCGTCTTCATGAGGGTCATGGTTTCGGTTCTCTCTTCGGGGACGAAGGTGTGCCGCGTCGGCGCGCGTCGGCGGGCGCGCACCCGCGACGCGAGCGCTCTCCCCATCTCGATGGAATGTTCATCGACGGGGCGCGCCACGCTTGTGCAGCGTGTATGCCGAACGGTGTTTCGCTCGATGGGCGACGCGCGCCGCGGGTCCGTCGCGGCCCGCGCTCGTCACGCCGTTGACATGTCGTCACCGTTGTGACGTTCGGCGGCGGTGACGCCAGTCGCGGGACGCGTGCGTCGGCGCGGCGACCTGCGTCGTCGCCCCAGAGGGAGAGTTACCGACGCCAGCGCGCGGACGGCTGCAGCACCATTTTGATGAGGTTTTCGAGGGTGAGCGTCACGTCGAGCCGATGAAGCCCCCGAAGCCTGCACGCACGCCCTGCGGAGCTGTCCCGGAGATGTGACCCACGGCGACGTGAGTGTGACGGGCGCGCGCACGACGACGCCCTGTGACTCCGTCGAGCGCGCGTGAAACACCGCGCGGCGCGACGGGACCTTCGTCAGGCGCCGGTCTCGACGTCGAAGCCGCCGTCGATCTCCATGCTCACCCAGCCGCCGGTGACGTTGACCACGTTCGAGAAGCCGAGCTGCTTGAGCGTGCGGACGGCGAGGTGCGCGCGAAAGCCCGAGCGGCAGTGGACCGCGATGCGGCGGTCGCGGGGGAGCGTCTCCCACCGCTTGCGGAGCTCGTCGACCGGCACGTGCAGGGCGCCGCGCAGGTGGCCGCGCGCGAACTCGCCGCGGCTGCGCACGTCGAGGACGAGCGGCGGGGCGCTCTCACCGAGCTCGCGACGGAGCTGCGCCGCGGTGATGATGGGGCTGAAGCCCGAGAGGTCATTCTCGGCCACGAAGGCCGCGAGGTTGATCGGGTCATTGGCCGATGAGAAGGGCGGCGCGTAGGCGAGGTCGAGCTCCGCGAGGTCGTGCACGGTGAGCTTGCCCACGAGGGCCGTGGCGAGCACGTCGATGCGCTTGTCGACCCCGGCGTGCCCGAAGGCTTCGGCGCCGAGCAGGCGCGCGGTGGCCCGGTCGTACACGAGCTCGAGCGACATCTCCCTCGCGCCGGGGAAGTACCCCGCGTGGTGGTCTTTGTGGAGGACGGCGACGCCCACGTCGAAGCCCACGTCACGCGCGGCCTTCTCGGTGAGCCCGGTCATCGCCGCGGTGGCCTCGAAGACCTTCACCACGCTCGTGCCGAGGGCGCCGTCGTAGCGCATCGACTGGCCCATCGCGTTCGAAGCCGCGATGCGACCCTGGCGGTTCGCGGGCCCCGCGAGGGGCATCCGCACCTTGCGCTCCGAGATGCGGTGCTCGATCTCGAGCATGTCGCCCGCGGCGAAGATGTTCGGATCGGAGGTGCAGAGGTGCTCGTCGACGAGGAGCCCCCCCGTCGCGCCGAGCGTGAGCCCCGCGGCCTTCACGAGCGCGAGCTCGGGTCGCACGCCCACCGAGAAGAGCACCATCTCCGCCGGGAGGTGGCGCCCGTCGCTGAGCTCCACGGTGTGCTTCTCAGGGTCGATCGCGCGGACCCCGACGCCCGTGAGCACGTGGACGCCGTTCGCGGCGAGCTCGCGCGCGACGAGCGTCCCCATCGCGGGGTCCATCATTCCCATGACCGTGGGGGCGAGCTCGACGATCGTGGTGTCGAGGCCGCGCTTCTTGAACGCCTCGGCCATCTCGAGGCCGATGAAGCCGCCGCCGACCACGACCGCGGTCCCCGGTGACTGCTCGTCGATGAACGAGTGCAGACGGTCCATGTCGGGCACCGTCCAGAGCTTGAAGACGTGCTGCGCGTCGGCGCCGGGGAGCGGCGGCATGATGGGCGTGCCGCCCTGCGCGAGGATGAGCTTGTCGTACTCGAGCCACGCCTCGCCGTCGGGGCCGCGCGTGCGGATGCGCCGGTTCGCGCGGTCGATCTCGAGGGCCTCGGTGTTGACCAGCGCGCGGATCCGATAGCGCGCGTCGAAGCCCTCGGGGGTCTGAAGGAGCAGCGACGAGCGCTTCTCGATGTCCCGCGCGAGGAAGTACGGCAGCCCGCAGTTGGCGTACGAGACGTAGGGCCCGCGCTCGATGAGCGTGATCTCCGCGGTCTCATCGATGCGACGGGCGCGCGCCGCGGCGGTGGCTCCGCCTGCGACGCCGCCGATGATGACGAGTCTGGTCTTCATGGTTCGTGGTTCCTGCCTCGGCCGCGCATCGTGACACTCGAAGGCGAGCGCAGACACCCACAAGAGCCAACGACCCCGCCGGTAGGTTCGCGGAGGGTCTCCGGCGCTTCCCGCGCCTCGGACTGGATCTCCCCGCGCGCCCTGCGGTAATGCCTTCGTATGAAGGCGTCTCGCGTCGCGCTCGTGCGCCTCGACCGCAGTGCGCGGCGCCCGCCTCGGACTGAACGCGCCGTCACCCCGTGAAATGAGCGCCGAGCACCTCCCCTTCGCGGCCCAACGCGCGTGGCTCGAACACGCGCTGATCGACGACGTCACCGCGCGCGAGGCCCTCGTCGCGACCGCGCGCTGGACCGACCCGGAGCCCTTCGCGCTGGCCGTTGCTGCCGTCGTCTCGTCGGAACGTGTGCGGTCGCTCGCAGACGCGCTCCGCGTCGCCCTCTCCGTCGCAGACGACACGGCGTTGCTCCGAGCGTTGCGGAAGCTCGACGCAGAGCGCCTCTCGCACGCCCGTCGCGAGGTCTTTGCCGAAGCGCTTCTGCGCGTCTGCGAGGCGATGCCCGTAGCGCGCGTCGAGGCTCGCTGCCTGCTTGAACGATGGCTCCGCCGCGGCGGGTTCCCCTGGCGCACGAACGATGGCGCCCTGCTCTCTCTCACGGGCGCCGAGCTCCGCGCGCGTGTCGCCGACGACCCCGACGCCCGCGACGCCGTCAACGCGCTCGGCGCGCGCGTCCTCGATGTGCTCGCGCGCTCACCCCGATCGCTCTCGCAAGCGCACGCCGAGGAGCTCCTCGCCGCGAGGGTGTACACGTCGGCGTCGCACTTCTTCGAAGAGCTTCTGCAGAACGCCGACGACGCCGGGGCTACGTCCTTCGCCATCGCGGTCGAGGGCGACGAGGTGACCGTCACGCACGACGGCCACCCCTTCGCGCCGCGCGACGTGGTGGGCGTGCTCTCCGTGGGGCAGAGCACCAAGGGCGTCGGACAGATCGGCACCTTCGGCGTCGGGTTCAAGAGCGTCTACGCCGTGTGCGCTCGACCGCGCGTGTACTCGGGGGCCTTCGCGTTCGAAATCGCCGACGTCTCCCGCCCCCGCGCGCTCGTCGACCGGCCCGCGGGGCTCGATGCGGCACACACCGCGATCGTGCTTCCGCTCTCGGCGCCGCGTGACCCCGCGCGAGGCGCCGACGCCGCGCTCCGCCACGCTTGCGCGCTCCCGGCGGAGGTCCTGCTCACCCTGCGCCACGTCCGCGCGCTCACCGTCGCGACTCATCGCGAGACGCGCGCGATCGAGCGAGGTGACGGCGTCGTCGAGCTCCGTGACGGAGACCGTGCGCGCGCGTTCCTCTCGCGGCGACACCGCGACGCGCTCGTGCTCGTCGAGCTCGACGGCGACCACCTCCTCGCGGTCGAAGATGGGCGCCCGACGCTCTTCGCGTTTCTCCCGACGCTGGAGCGAACGGGCCTCCGCGTGCGCGCGCAGGGCCCCTTCGTGGTGCCCGTCGACCGTGAGCGCGTCGACCTCACGCACCCGACCAACGCGTCGATCCTCGATGACGTCGCGATCGCCTTCACAGACGCGCTGGTGGCGCTCCGAGGGCGTCGCGGTTGGGCGGAGGTCGCCCCGCTGCAAGAGGAGCTCGCGCACCCGTCGCTCCGCGCGATGTCCTCGCGCATCGCCGCGGCCCTTCAAGACGATGCCGTTCTCCGCGCGGCCGATGGCGAGTGGCTGCCTCCGGCGCGCGCGTGCCTCCTCGCAGACCCTTCGCTGGCAGCTCCGCTCGCAGGCGTCGCGCTCACCGCCGACGCGCGATGCCCCCTCGCCCCGCTCGCTTCGCGCGATCTCGCGGTCGCGCGCTGGCTCGGAGTCCCCACGCTGGGCCCCGAAGCTCTCTGCGCGTGGCTCTCTCGCGTCGCTTCATCGGGTGACCGCGACGACCGCACGCGCACGGCAGCACGCGCGGTCCTCGCCTCGGTCGCCCCTGTCACAGAGAGCGTGACGTGGCTGCGCGGCGCCTCCGTGGCCCTCGACGAAGACGGCACATTCACGCGGCCAGCGGGGCTCGCGCGCGGCACCCCCGAGGCTCGCGCGGTGTACCGCGGGCTCCGCGCGATGCTCGACGCGCGCCTCGACCCGCTCACGGACGAGGGCGCCGCGACGTCGCTCTCACGACTCTGGGACGCGCTGGGCGTCGCGCGGCTCACGGCGGAGGCGCTCCGTCGCGACCTCGCGGTCGAAGACACGCGCGCGGCGATCCTCGAGGGTGACGGAGCGTCGCGCGTGCTGCGCTACGCGGAGGGCTGGGACGCCACTTCGCTCGCGGCCCTCGGGCGCCTCGCGGTCGTGCCGTGCGAAGACGGAGCGCACCGCGCGCTCGCGGGCGACGGGAGCGCGCGGCTGCGTCCAGCGGGTCCGCTCGGGGACTTTCTCGCGACGGAGGCGGCGACAGGCCTTCCGCTCGTGCGTGAGGAGTTCGCGCGCGCGTTCGGCGACACGCTCTCGCGGATGGGTGCGGCCACCGCGGACCTCGAGACGCTCCGCGCGGCGAGCTCCGTGAGCCTGTCCTCCGACGCGTTGCGACGGCTCTACGGCGTGCTTTCTGCGATGCGCGATGAGCTCTCTCCGTCGGCGTGGGTGCGAATCGCGTCGGCTCCGTGGTTCCTCGATCGAAGCGGTCGAGCGCGGACACTTGCGGGCGACGACCCGGCGCTGATGCCAGCGAGCGCCGCGATCGAAGCCTTCGTCCCCGAGGCGCCGTGGCTGCACGAGGACGCGCGCGCGCTCGTCGCCGTGATGCCCGTTGGAACCGTAGCGACGACCGGAGCGCGCGAGCTCGTGCGCGCCGCGGCTGGCGACGCCTCGGCCTTCGGCGGGGTGACGCTGGGAGAGCGCGTGATTCCCGCGGTGATGGCGTGGCTCGCTGAGAACGCCGCCGCGCTGAGTGCGACCGATCGGGAGGTGCTCGCGCGAGCGTCGGTGTGGGCTGACACCGAAGGCGTGATGCGACCGCTCGCGTCGTCGCGTTGGCCCGCAGCGCAGAGTTCGCTCGCACGCCTCTATGCCGCGTGGCCGATCGATCCGGTGCTCGCCGATGAGACCGCGCGCGTGGCCGACGTCCTCGGGCTCCGCGCGCAGTGCCGAGGTTGTGACGCGGATTCGCTGCTCGACGACCTCGCGGCGCGGCCAGCTCCGACGTGGCCTCCGCTCGGGTTGGTCGCAGAGGCTGTTCGCGCGGCAGCGCGCGGTGCGACCGACGCGTGGCGAATGCGCGCCGCGAGCCTCGCGATGTTTCGCGCGGAGGACGGCGCGCTCGCGGACGCGCGGAGCCTCCACCGGGAGCGCGATGACAACGTGCGCGCCCTGGTGAGAGCGCTCGGGGCCCCGCTGCTCGCGGCCGAAGAAGAGGCGCTCTGGGGGAGCGCGCTCGACACGCTGGGCCCCTTCGCATCGACGTCCTCGCTGGTGCGTTCGCACGCGGCGCGTGACCTCCGCGCGGGCGTCGCGCTCGCGGATCAACCCTCGTGGGTGCGCGCGCCCGGCGCATTGCGCGCGATGGCCGAAGTACTACGCGGCGATGTTCCCCGCGCGTGGGAGGGCCTCGCCGTGGCGCTCAACATCCGCGGCGAGCTCGTCGAACCGCCGCTCCACGCCGCGCCGCCTGACGCGCTTCCGCTCCTCGAAGGGAGCGCGCTCGCACGATCGATCGCCGATCCCTCGTTCGCTTCCGAAGCCCCTCCGGAGATGGTGAAGCCGCTCCCGCTGCGACGCATCGCTGTCTCGCTGGAGCGTGACGAGCGCGACGAGCGCGACGCGCGCATCGTCTCGGAGCACCCTCGCTGGCGCGACGCCGCGCGACGGGAGGCGCTGTACACATGGCTCATCGCGCATATGGCAGAGATCGCAGGCGACCCCGAGGCGCGCGCGTCGCTCGGTCGCGCGCGCGTGTTCCCCTCGCGCGGCGGCGCGTTGCGAGCTCCGGGGGAGTTCCTCCACGACGAGGACGCGCCTGACCTGGGGCTCGACTGGCGCATGGCCGACGAGGTCCCGAGCGCGCTGCGCGCGTGGATGCGGGCGAGCTACGGGCTCGAGGCCGCGCGGCTCACGACGCTCGTGAAGCACCTGCTCGACGGCTTCGCGCGCGCCACCGAGGCGGCTGACGACGCGCGAATGGACGCGCTGCTCGGTCACCTCTCTCGCGCCGTGCGAACACCGGAGGCGCTCGCGTCGCTGCCCCGCTCGCTCAAGGTCCACCGCGCGGTGACGGTCGCCGCGCACGACGGAACGCGCAGAGTTCCACGAGATCTTGTGGCGGTGCCACTCGCACAGCGCGCATGGCTGGCCCGCGTCGGAGACATCGCGACGCTCTCGGAGCGCTACGACGACGACCTGACGTTGCGAGATTTCCTTCGCGCGCTCGGCGTCGAAGACACGCTCCCCGTCGAGCGGTTGCGCGCGCTCCTCGACGGCGTCGGCCTGCGACCGGGCGACGAGGCGCGCCTCGCGCTGGCGCGCTACGTCGCGACGACCGCGCTGGCGAAGCCCGCGCTCCGACACGAGCTCGACCTCGACCGACGCCCATGGGTGCCCGACGACGCCGGAGGATGGCAGCGACCCGGCGCGCTCCTCTGGCCCGCGACGGACCTCGACGCCCTCGTGGGAACCGCACCCGGACGCCGTGTGAGCGAAGCCTTCGCGCTGGCCGTCCCGGCGGATGTGGCGCGATGGCTCCCCTTCGGCCACGCGGCGACGCTCTCGCTCGCCGACGTGCTCGCGGGCGCTGGCGACGCCGCCCTCTCGACGACGTCACTCCGTTGGATCGAGCGCGCGCTCAACGACGGACGGGTCTCTCCCGCGGAGCTGCGAAAGACGCTTGCGACACGACCGCTCGTCCCCGATGACGCCGGCGTCGCGTGCGCGCCCGGGGAGCTCTTTCTCGACGGCGAAGGCCGCGGACGTTTCGCAGAGAGCGCCGACCGACTGCCCCGCATCACCGAAGCGTTGCGCGTGTCCGAAACGTCGCTGCGTGGGTCGCGTGCGACGAGTGTCTCACCCGTGCGCGAAGCCCCGCCCGCGCCCGACGAGATGACCTCGACTCCGCGCGAGACAGAGCGCGGAGAAGGGCTGCTCGGTCGCTTTCGAACCTGGCTGCGCGGAGACGACAGCGCGCCTGCTCCCCGAGAAGAGACGCCCGCACCGAGACCCATCGCAGCGCGCGAGGAGAAGCGCGCCGACCCCCTTCAGCGCGGTCGCGGTTGGTACGCGCCGACGGACGCGCTCGACGCACAGACGGAAGCCGCCACGGAGTGGCTCCGCGACCGCGCGCGCGCATCGGATTTCGGCTTCGTTCATGTGCCTCGCGCGCTACCCGCGCCCTACGTGTACGCGCCGAAGACGCTGGCGCGGCGCTTCGATCGCGCGACGCAGCGGTGGCTCGCCGAGGGCGCTTGCGATGCTGCGTGGCGTTCGCCCGGTCCGGCGACGGGCGCGCGGGTGGCGTTTCGTGGAGCGGTTCCAGCGGGCGCGGGGCTCGTGTTGCCGCTGCCCCTCTACGGCGCGTTGAGCGGCGGCGTCGGCGAGGGAGAGCTCGAGACCTCGGCTTCTGGAGAGCTGCGATACCGTGCCGCGCGCGACGGCGAGGTGGAGTTCACCGTGACGCTCGGAGGCGCGCCGGTCTTCGAAGCGCGCGACGAGACCCCCGCTGCGCCGCCCGAGCTCACCGCGCTCACCTGCCCCGACGACGAGCTCCCGCGCGAGGTGCTCGCCTTCGCCGAGGCCGTCGCGTCATCGCGCGAGACCGCGTACGAGAGGGTCCTCGACGTGCGTGATTTCGTGCGAGGCAGCTACCGCTACGACCCGAGCTGCCTCGAAGACGCCTCCGTGGCGGCCTTTCTCGCAGGCGTGCGACGCGGCCGGGCCCACGGCGCGCTCGCGGCGCTCCACGCGGGGCGATCGGGGCGTCACCTCGGCGCGGGTGTGTGCTTCGAACTCAACGCGCTCGTGTGCGAGCTGTTGCGTCGGGTAGGCGTTCCCGCGGCGGTCTGCACGGGATGGGTGCTCGACGACGGCGCGGCCACGGAGGCCGATCACCTCTGGGCGATGGCGCTCCTCCCGACGACGCGGGGCGCACGGTGGATCCCCGTCGACGCATCGAGCACGCGCGAGGGGAGGCCGCTGCGCGTATCACGGCGGAGCCCCCCATCGCGGGTGCGCGCCCCCGTCACGCCGCCCGCGCCGCCAGGAGGGATGCCCGCGGTCCCGCCGTGGGCCGCGAGCGCGCGCAGAGCGCCTCAACGCAGCGGCGCGGGGAGCGAGCAGGGCCGCGGCCCGTTGCCACAGGTCGATCTCGTACGGGTCGCGCGCTGGGTCGAAGCGTTGACCGGCGCGAGGCCCGCGAGCGAAGAGGCGCTGCGACGCGCGTGTCGAGCGCTGTTGCAGGACCCCGCTCGCGCCCGTGAGCTGCTCGCGCTCCTTCGCGTCGAAGGGTGACCAGCCGCGCGGTGCGACGCCTCAAGTGTCACCGCGCAAACGACGTTGAAGGAGGTGGAACCCGCAGAGGGCGCCAGCGAGGCTCGTAGCTCCGTGACACTCATCCACGAAGAACGCCGTGAAGGCTCCACGATCTCGGGCAAGTACCTCCTCGAGCAGCGCCTCGGGGCGGGCGCGGTGGGCGAGGTGTTTCGAGCGAGGAACGTCCTCCTCGCGCGCGACGTCGCCATCAAGCTCCTGCGCCGGGAGCACGCGCGCAACGCGGAGATCGTCGATCGCTTTCTCCGCGAGGCGCGGGCCGCGAGCTGCGTGCAGCACCCCCACATCGTCGACGTGCTCGACGTGGGCACCGACGGCGGAACCCCCTACATCGTGCAGGAGCTCCTCCTCGGCGAGGACCTCGGCGCGCTCCTCGCGCGCAAGGGAGGCAGGATCACGGCCGACGTGGCTGTCACGCTGATGCTCCCTGCTATCGACGGCGTCGCCGCGGCCCACGCGCGCGGCGTGGTTCACCGCGACCTCAAGCCCGAGAACGTCTTCCTGTCGCGCACGCCCGACGGCGTGGTGCCCAAGGTGCTCGACTTCGGCATCTCGAAGATGCCCGCGAGCGACGCGCGCGCCACCCTCGCGGGCTCGGTCTTCGGCACGCCCGGATACATGGCCCCCGAACAGGTGATGTCGTTCGCGAGCGCCGACGCGCGCGCCGACGTGTGGTCGCTCGGCGTCATGCTCTACGAGCTCGTGTCGGGCAGGCTCCCCTGGGACTTCACCGAGCCGCAGGCACTCCTCGTCGCCGTGTGCACCACCCCGCCGCGAGCCCTTCAGGATGTCGTCCCCGAAGCGCCGCCTGAGCTCTGCGACATCGTCTCGCGCTGTCTCGCGCGTGAGCCCGCGGGCCGTTTCTCGAGCGCCGCCGCGCTCTCTGTCGCGCTGCGCGCGGCGAGCGACGGCCCCGCGAAGGTCGCGCGGCTCCAGTTCGTCGCGATGTCTCTGCCGCCGCCCGCGCCCGTCTCCCCTCCCTCGGCCGCGCCGATGCCCCTGGTGCGCGCGCGCGCCAGCGTCATGAAGCCGTCTCACATCAGCGTCGCGAAGCTCGCCCTCCCCTCCGCGGCGGACGAGGCCCCGTGGATGCTCGATCTCGACGCTGACAGCAGCACGACGGGTACGAGCCGCGAGCGCGAGATCACCCTCGAAGGACGCGTCTCCGACATCGCCGACATCCGCCCCGCGAAGCCCCGCACGCGCCGAGTGTTTCCGCTCGTCGCCGCGACGCTCGCCACGCTCGCGCTCGCGTCGGTCGCGGTGCGCCAGGTGTCGCCGAGAGCGCCTCACGTCACCGCACGCCCGCACGCGTCGGCTGTGTCCGACGTCGTGTCCACGCCGGTCGTCGTGTCGACGCCCACCGCCGCGCCCTCGCCCGTCGCGGCCCCCGCTCCGGTCGCCCCTGCGATCGCGACGACGCCCGCCGCGGAGCCCACGGTTCAAGCGCGCCCCGAGGCCGAGGCGACTCCGCAAGCGCCCCGTGCGCCGTCGCGTCCTCACGCCAGCGCTGGCCCGCGGCGCGACGAGGAGACCGCGACGACGGAGACCGCGACGACCGAACAGGCCCCTGCCGCGTCGCCTTCGGAGCTCATGGCCTCCGTTCACCGAGCCGAGGTGCAGAACATGTCTCAGTCGGTCACGTGTATCGAGCGCGCGCGAACGACGGACCCTGATCTGGCCGGACGTCTCTCCGTGCGGCTCATGATCGCGCCGTCGGGTCGCGTTCGCTCCGCGGACCCCGTGGCGACGGGACCGATGCTTCCGCTCGCGCGCTGCCTCGCGCGCGCGATGTCGTCGTGGACGCTCGATCGCTCGGGCGGAGAGACCGACGCGGTCATCACCTGGCCCTTCGAACTCGGAGTGCGCTGAAGCGCGGGTCTCTCGACCCGTCGATCGCTACGCCATCGACGCGCGCAGACAGAGACCCTGCGCGACGGACGTGAGCTCGTTGCCTCCGCGGAGCTTGTCCGCGCCGAAGCGCTTCGAGAAGACCTCTCTCACCGCGGGCACGAGCGACGACCCGCCCGTGAGGAACACGCGATCGACCTCACCGGGCGTCACGTTCGAGTTGCGGAGAAGCCTGTCGACGCAGCCTCGGATCGCCTCGAGCGAAGACCCGATCCAGCCCTCGAAATCACTTCTGAGCACGCGCTCGCGCACGTCGACCGGCGCGTCGACGAACTCGAGCAGCGCGCTCTCCGACGATGACAGTGAGACCTTCGCCCCCTCGACGGCCCTGTAGAGCTGGTATCCGAGCTCGTACTCGATGAGGTGGAGCAGCGCGTCGATGCGCTCGGGCGCCTCCGACTGCGCGCGGACCTCGTTGAGAAAGCGCAGCGTCTCGCGGCTTCGCAAGAACGACAGGTGGTGCCAGCGACGCAGCTTCGCGTAGATCCACGGCGGCACCGGCAGCGCCTTGCCGCCCATGTACGAGCGGTATTCGGAGCCCATACCGAGGCGCGGGGAGACGACGGCGTTGACCACCTCGCTGTCGAACACGTCGCCCGCGAGGCCGACGCCCTCGGTGCCCACGATGCGCTTGCGGCTCTCGACGCCGCGCATCCCGGGCCCCACGCGCATGAGGCAGAAGTCGCTCGTGCCGCCGCCGAAGTCGCCGATCAGCACGAGCTCGTCGTGATCGATCGTCGACTCGTAGAAGCACGCCGCACCGACGGGCTCGTACTCGAAGCGGACGTCTTCGAAGCCCGCGCGGCCGAGCGCTTCGGTGAGGCGCTTGAGCGCCAGGGCCTCGTCGGCCTCACCGTCGGAGTTGGCGAAGCGAACGGGCCGCCCCACGACCACACCGCGGATCGTCTCCGCTGCGGGGCCGAGCACGTCGGCGGCGCCGCGACGGATTCCGCGGAGGATCAGCGTGACCAGGTCTTCGAGCGTGTGGGCGCGACCGAAGACGCTCGTCGAGGTGAAGAGCGAGCTCGCGAGGTACGACTTCAGCGACTGGATGAGGCGGGTGTTCCCCGTGGGCTGCGCGAGGTGTCGCGCGATCGCCTCGGGCCCCGCGAGCGTACGGAGCGCGGCGCGCCCCTCGATCACGTCCTCTTCGAAGTAGAGCACCGAGCGGAACGTCGACGTGCGCCCTCCCTTCGCGTCGTCGAAGTGAATCAGTGAGGGCTCCGTGGCGCCGCGCGAGAGCACGGCGAGCGAGCTGTTGGTGGTGCCGAAATCGAGTCCGATGAAGCGCTCCATGCGTCCGATCACCTCCCGAGTCCCCGAAGCGGGGCCGGGCGAGGTACACGAACAACGCCGCGGGCGCAAGGGCGCGACCTTCGACACGCGAAGGCGAAGCGAGAGGTCGTCGAGGTCGAGAGGGGGCGGGCGAGGCGCGAGAGGAGCGCGGCGTCGGCTCAGCGGAGGCGCAGCGTGCCGTGTCCGTGCGCCGCGAGCGTGCCGAGGAACTGGCGATCCTGATCAGCGCCGAAGCCGACCACGTCGACGCGGGTCGTCGCGGCGATCGCGTCGACGCGCGCGAGGAGCGAGCGGAGCACCGCATCGCTGTCCGACGGACGACCGTCCGAGAGCATCACGATCTGGTCAGGCTGGAGCGCCGTGGCGGCCTCCATCGCCTCGAGCGGGTGCGTCTCGTCGCGCGGCTGGAGCGCCGCGACCCAGCGCACGGCCTCGGCGAGAGAGGCGTCGTCCATCTCGCGCGTCGACGCCCAGAGCGTCGAGACGTTCGAGCTGAACGCCACCACGTCGACGCGAACTCCGTGGGGCACCGAGGCGAGCACCTTCACGAGCTCGGCGCGCGCCACGTCGAGCTTCGACGGCCGCGACGCGAACCACGAGCCCTGCGGGTCGGGGTCGCTCATCGAGTACGACACGTCGACCATCAGCACGAGCGAGCGTCCCCGCACGGGAATCGCGTAGAACGAAGGCTCCGCGCTCTCGGCGTTGCGGATCACCACCTCGACCGCCGCCGCGAGCCGCTCGGCCTCACGTGACCCCGAAGGCACCGCGCCGATCAGCGCGTCGAGCGCGCCCCGCTGTCGAGGAGTGAGCGCCACGGTCGCCTCGGGCAGCCCCGCGCTCTCGAGCGTGAGCGAGTCTCCGCCCGAGGCCACCACGGTCACGCGGAGCTCGCCGCCCGTGGGCTCCCAGACGACGCGCCCGCTGGGGTTGGTCCCCTCGGTGCGCGCGGTGAGCTCGCCGCCCTCGACGCGCGCGCGCCAGCGGCGTCCGTGGCGATCGCTCACCACCACCATTCCGCCATGCCTCACGTGAAGGGTGCGATGCGCCGTGGCGCGCACGGTCACCCGCGCAGCGCGCGCCCCCGCGGCGGGACGAAGGTCGGCGTCATCGAACTCGACCGCGCCATCGACCACCGCGAGGCCCTGCGCGCCAGGGACGCCCGTCACGGCGATCTCGCCGCCCGCAACGACCTGATTGCCGCCATCGGCCGCGATGCGCTCGACCGCGACGTGGGTCACACGCGTGGTGCGAACCTCGGTGCGTGTCGTCGTGGTCACGCTGGTCGCGGCACCGCCCGCGTTCGAGACGGAGGCTCCTGCGCCGGTACCGCCCGCGGCTCCCGCTTGCGCGGCGCCCGTCGTCGCGTCGGTGCCCGTCGCGATCGTCGTCGTCGTCGTGCTGGTCTCGGTGGTGGTGATGCGTCCGCTCGACACGATCCATCCCGAAGCGCCGCGCGCGAGGGTCACACGACCGCCGCCGATGCGGAGCGTCGCGCCGCTCGCGAGGTGAATCTCGCCGCCGCTCACGTTGCAGGGGCTTCCTTCGACCGCGCCCGCTTCGATCTCGAGGTCGCCCGAGACCACGTTCGAAACCGAGATGCCCCCGCGTCGCTCGATCGCGATGGCGCCGCCCGTGATCGTCTGCACCGCGCCCTGCCCCGCCGCGTGGACGCGGAGGCCCGTGATCTGCGCCACGACCACCTGCGAAGGCGCGCCGCCGACCGCGCCAGAGACCGCGACGGCGCCGCTTGATGCGCCGCCGCTCGAGGCCGATCCGGTCGAAGCGCCCACCGCGGTCACACCGGGCGTCGTCGCGCCCTGCGCGTCAACCGTCGCGTTCACGGAGCCCTCGGCCGCAGCGAGCGCGAGCGCCCCGACCGCAGCGCCTGCGCCGATCGCGCGGGCGTCACCCTGCGCGCTCACGGAGACCGATCCCTTGTTGGCGAAGAGCTGCGCGCCGCAGCCGGGGAGAGAAGCAAGGAGCGAGATTGAAAGAAGCAGCGAGCGGTGGTTCATCGGGACCTCGTGTGTTTTCACGCAAGTGCAGCGGCCGTGCCATCGTCACACGAGCCCTCGATCGATCAGGTGTCCTGACGCTGTACACCCATCGGCGCGCGGAACCCGGGAGCTACGCGGGGTGAGCGGGGTGAGGTTTCGTTCACGGGTGGCTCGGCGGCCATCGGGGTGGAAGGGCGGTTCACAGGCGGCAGTACCAGCCCGGTCACACCCGATTGAACCAGCGTCGCGCGGAGCGCCTGATACGCGCCGTCGCTCGCCGTCGGGAGGTTCATGGCGCGGAGAATCGCATCGGTGGTCCCCTCGTGCGGCAGCGCGCGGAGCTGAGACGCGAGGCTCGCCGAGAGGGTCGGCGCGCGCACGGCGTCGACGAGGAGCCCGTCGAGCACGGCCCCACGCACGGTCGAGCGGGCGCGGGAGAGCGCGTCCCACGCGAGCGAAGCGTCGCTGAAATCGTCGTGGGTGAGAAAGCGGTTCATCACCGCGCCGCACGCGTACGGCGGCGGCGACGCGCTCCTCGCCACGAGCGAGAAGCAGTATCGGCGAAGCGAGCGCTGCACCACGACGGTCTCGAGATCCGACGGCGGCTCCGGGGCTCCGAGGGTCTCTGCGATCGAGCGCGCCGCGGACTCCGGCGTCGCGTCGACCACGGCCCGAAGCATCGCCGAACCGCGCTCCTCCTCGGCCAGCGGGGCGAGCACGGTCATCGTCGCGAGGCGGCTCCCGATGCACGCGGCGCAGGGCCCGCCTTCGCAGCGCGCGTCGGTCACCGCCGGGTCACAGGGCGACGCGAGCGACTCGACCAGCGCGGCGCGCGCGGTGGGGCACGCCTTCGAGGCCGCGAGGTTGTACTGGGCGCGCTCGGCCATCGTCGTCTCGCCCGCTCGCAGGCCGCGACCGATCACGCCGACGCAGTACGACGAGTAGCCCGCGCAGCTCGCGCCGGGGCGCGTCCCCGCGGTGCAGTGCTCAAAGGGAAAGGTCCCGTCGGGGCGCGCGCGCGCGACGAACGCGTCGCGAGCGTCGGACGACACGGTCATGAAGCGAGCCCTGAAGGCCGCCCGCTGCGAGGGCTCCGCGCGGGCGCCCCAGACGCCTTCGAGCGCCGTCACGCACGCGCGACACCCCGCGGAGTCACACGCGGGAGGCTGCGCCCCGAAGCCCGGCGCGCCGAGGTCGCGGCACGCGCTCCAGGGGTCGGGCTTCGAACACGCGACGGAGAGCGACGCGGCCAGCGCGAGGCGAGCGGAGAGCTTCATCGCCGACGTTGTACACCAACGCGACCCGTCGTTCGCGGCTCAGACCGCGAGCGCGCGACGCCCCGCGACGGCTCCGACGAGCGCCCCGACGAGCACCGGCGCGACGTGCGCGATCATCGCGTGCGTGAGCGACGCGATGGGACAGGCGACGTGGAGGACGAGCGTCCCTGTGAGCCCCGCGACGGCGCCCGCGACGGCGCCCGCGATGGAGGGCGCGGTGACGGCCGTTCGACGCGCCACGGCGAAGAGCCCCACGCCCGCGAAGATCGAGACGCCAACGCCGAACGAGGCGCAGTGAACGATGCCGTGGAGCACGTCGGCGCCGCGCAACACCACCGAGCCCTCGACCGCATCGCTCGCAGCCGCCACCGCGACCTCGGCCAGCGCGAAGGCCGCGAGGAGATATCCCGCGCGTCGCGCGACCGGAACGCCGATGCCGCGCGGCCCGCGATGAAGGAGCCCGACCACGCCGACGATCGTGAGCGCGAACAGGGTCAGCGCGCCCGCGGCGAAGGGCGCCATCGCGCGGTGCCACAGGTCCGCGCGCGGCATGAACAGAAGCGCGCCCAGCGCGAGCAGCGAGGTCACGATCACCGGCACCGCGAAGCGCCTCGCGAACGAGAACGGGCGCACCGGCGCAGCGTCGGCCGCGAGCGCCGCACGCAGCGCCGCAGGGAGCGCTTCATCTGCACCGAGAGGCTCCGCGGCGGAGACGTTGATCATGCTCGCGAGCGCGTCGTCGGTCGCGGTGAGCGCGCGACAACGCTCGCACGTCGCCGCGTGCGCGCGCTGGGCGTCGTCGAGCGCGACGCCTTCAGCGACGGCGTCTTCGAGCGCGTCACACACGCTCACGGCGACCTCCGCAGCCCGATGGCGCGTCGGAGCGCCTCGTAGCCCCGGTGCGCGCGGACCTTGAGCGCGCCCGGCGTGACCCCCGCGATGAGCGCCGCGTCGGCGACCGAGAGGCCCTCGACCTTGAGCAGCACCACGGCCTCACGCTGCGCGTCGGGCAGCGCTTCGAGCCCTGCGATCAGCGCCTCGGCGACGGCGGGGTCGAGGCGATCGAAGCCCTCGACGGCCTCCTCCTTCGCGGGAGGCTCGGGGACGATCCCGTCGGAGCTCAGGTCCTCGGGGCGGCGGCGGCGCGCGCGGCGGTGATCGAGCCAGGAGCGACGCGCGATCGCGAAGATCCAGGGCTCCACGGGGGCCCCGAGCAGGTACGTGCTCCGCGCGCGGTGGACCTTCAGAAAGGTCGTCTGCGTGAGGTCCTCCGCGGTGCGCTCGTCGCCGCAGAGCCCGCGAAGGAACCCCCTCACCCTCGGCGCCATCGCGCGGTAGAGCGCTTCGAAAGCCCGCGCGTCGCCCGCGAGCACGGCCTCCATCCTCGCGGTGAGCAGCGCGGAGCGCGACGAGGCGTCGTCTTCCCTTCGCGGCGCGCGCACTTCGTCGGATCTTGCGGACACGGTCCCTCTCGGCGCGCGATCGACGAGCGCGACGGGTTCATACCTCGCGGCGTCGTCTGCGTTCCAGAACGGAGTGAGGGCCGCGGAGAAGGTCATTTCGACTCGGGGCTACGCCCGCCTCTCGGCCGCGGTTACGCGGTGCCTCGCCGCGGCGAAGCCCTGCGATCAAAGAGCCCCGCAGCCCCCGTCGCTACCAACGCGCTTCGAAGCGTCGGAGCTCGGCCTCGAGCCTCCATTGCTCGCGCGCCTTGTCGCTCGACGAGAGAAGCCCGGCACAACGCGCCGACGGATGCTCCGCGCCAGGAGCGTCCCCCGCGCAGGCCGCGGCCATCGCGCCGTCCGCGCTCCACAGCCCTTCGCCGCGGAGGAACGAGTACGTCACCGCGTTGCGCGCGAGGCCCGCGAGGTCGGACCATGAGAGGTCCCACGTCGTGAGCGCGCGGAGGTACTCGCGCGAGAGGTCTGTGCGCGAGACGCCCTCGTCGTCGGTGCAGATCACCTGCGGCACGCGCGCGCTTCGATAGAGCGCGAAGGGGTGGTCTCCCCCGCGGACGCCGAGGATCACGTCGGCGCTCGTGAGGCAGTGCTCGACCGCCACGCCGCGCGAGGCCATGAGGCGCAGCGTCGCGCGCGCGCCGTCTTCGAACGCGATGTCGGTGCCGTGACCGACGCGTCGCGCGCCCGCCACCTCGACGGCCTCTCGGACGTGAAACCCCGCGTCCTCCGGCGGCACGAGCGTCGGGGTGAGCTCTCCAGCGTGGAGGGCCACGTTGACGAGCGTCCCGTGGGCCGTGACGTGATCGACGATGCGCATGTGCGCGGAGTAGTCGCGCAGAGAGACCGGGTCGTCTTCGGGGGCGACGAGGTTGATCCCCACGACGCGGGCGTCGGCGCGCGCCACCGCGACGGCCGCCACCGCGTGCGCGAAGACGTCCTCGAGCGGCGCCGTGCGATAGATCTGAACGAGGTGCCGCACGGTGACCCTGCACCCGGCGTCTTCGCCCGGTTGACCGCAGCGGAGCACCTCGCGCATCCGCGCCTCCTGCGCGTCGAGGCGCCGTCGCGCCGTCGCCACCACCGTCGCCATCGCGCTCGCAGGGACGCGTACGTCCATCGCCGCGAGGTCGTCGGTCCAGCCCGCGTCGTGACCGATGCGCGCGGCCGACCCGGTGCCGAGCGACTGCATCACCTCGCCGTACCAGGTGTTCTGTCGCGCGAGCCGAGAGACCACCTCGGCGAGCGAGTCTCCGTAGCGGTGCGGCGCGGCGTCGAAGAGCTCGAAGGTGTTGAAGAAGTGGTCGTGACCCGAACCCCTCGACGGATCGAAATTGCGCATCGACCACGCGTCGATGAGCGCGTTGCGGCGGGCGACGTCTCCGCGGATCTCGGAGGCGAGCACGTCTCCGCGCGCGGCGTCGCAGGGCGGCGCGACGAGCGACGGCGGATCGCGGCGGACGCACATGCCGTCGTCGATTCCCCAGCGGAGGTAGCTCTCTGCGTAGACCGCGCCGCCGAGGTGCGTGTGGAGCTCACCGCCCTTGGGCATCTCGCGCAGAAAGGGGACCTGAAGCGCAGCGTTTCCACGGATCGACGCGAGGTAGCGCGCGGTGCGGGTCGCGGGCGTCTCGGCGATCGCGCCCGCGCACGCCGACACGGCGAGGGCCATGAAGAGGGCGAGCCAGCGGTTCATGGCGCGTACGCTCTCACGACCGTCGCGCCGCGCACAGACGCTCAGGTGTAGTGCGTCCACCACGCGCCGCGGTGGCGGGTCTTCACGCCGTCGAACCATCGGCAGAGCGGCCAGAGCAGCGCGATCCCGAGGGCCCAGAGGCCGTACACCACGGGGAGCGCTCCACCCGCGCCGTGGCGCGACGACGACGCGGCGAGCACCGCGGCGACCCCGCCGTGCGCGAAGACCCACGCCCCAGCGAGCGCATGCAGGAGCGGCAGGTGCAGCACGTAATAGAACAGCGGGACGCGACCGAATGTGATCACGGCGCGAGCGCGCGAGAGGTCCCTCCCCGTGAGCGCGCCCCACGCGAGCATCGCGGGGCCGAGCGTCATCAGCAGGTACGCCAGCGACGGCGGGTACTTCTCGCAATCCAGGAACGACAGCGCGGTGAACCCCGCCCTCGCCTGCGCGCTCCACGGCGTCGGGTCGCCGTAGCGATTGATCGCGCGCAGCACCACGAAGGCCGCCGTGAGCGCCGCCCCCGTTCGAAGCAACAACACCTTTCTCTCTTCGACGGGGCGCGCCATCCACGGGCCGATGCCGTAGCCCGCGGCCATCACGCCGATCCACGGCACGAGGGGATAGGCCACGTAGAGCCGGTGACCTTCGACGGGCGTGAGGGGCCCCCCCTCGTGCGCGACGCGCCACGCCCACGAGAGCGCGCCGAAGCGCTCCGCGTGGACGCCGTCGAAGAGGTCGTGCCCCGCGATCAACGCGACGCCGAAGGCCAGCGCCGCACGCGCACCCGCGCGAGAGATCGCCGCGAGGGCCACCATCGACCACCCGATGGCCCAGATCACCTGCACGAACGAGAAGCGGTAGTTGACGTTGAAGAGCCAGCCGAAGCGCACCACCGTGAGCTCGAGCAGCACCAGCCACAGACCCCGCGTCACGAGGAGCCGCGACGCCTCCGAGGGGCTCCGCGAGCGCCCCGCCGCCCACGCCGACACGCCCGCGAGGAGCACGAAGACGGGCGCGCAGAAATGCGTGATCCAGCGGGTGAAGAAGAGCGCCGGGGTGGTCGTCGCGAGGTCGAGCGGGGCGCGCGCGTGGTCACCGACGAAGTCGCGCGCGTGGTCGAGCGCCATGAGCACCATCACGGCGCCGCGCACGAGGTCGATCGAGGCGTCGCGCTCGGGTTTCGTCACGGCGCGAGGGTATCGCACGCGCGAGCGCGGCGGGCGCAGATCACGCGACGCGATCGCGCACGATGGCCTGCACGCTCCGCAGGTCGAAGGGCTTCTCGAGGCGCGCGTTGGGCACCGAGTCGAGAAAGTCTCGCGCGCGCTGCGTGAAGGCGCCGCCGGTCACGAAGACCACGCGGTCCGCGAGCTCGGGGGCCGCGCGCTGGAGCTCGGCGTAGAGGTCCATGCCGGTCACGTCGGGCATCATCAGGTCGCAGAAGATGACGTCGAAGCGCTGGCCCTCGGCGACCCACCGCAGCGCCTCGGCGGCGCGCGTGGTCGAACACACCTCGAGCTGCCGACCGAGCGCGCGGCGGATCATCGCGCCGATCGCGGGCTCGTCGTCGACCACGAGGACGCGCCCGTGGCTCGCCGCCGGCGCGGGCAGCGTCGTTTGAGATTTCATGGAGCGATCCTCCGCAAGTGGCAGGCTCACGCGAAAGGCCGACCCGACGCCCACCTGACTCTCGACGTCGATCTCGCCGTCGAAGGACTTCACGATGCGATGGCAGATCGCGAGCCCGAGCCCCGTGCCTACGCCGATGGGCTTGGTCGTGAAGAAGGGGTCGAAGATGCGCGAGAGCACCTCGGGGGGCATCCCGCAGCCGGTGTCGCGCACCTCGACGACGACGCGGCCCCGCTCGTCGAGCCCGGTCGACACGCGGATCTCGTTGACGCCGATGCGCCCCTCCTCGATGGACTGCGCCGCGTTGATGAGGAGGTTCAGAAAGACCTGTCCGAGTCGGCTCTCGTTCGCTTCGACGGGCGGCACGTCGCCGTAGTCGCGCGTGAGCCGCGCGCGGTGACGGATCTCGTTGCCAGCCATGCGCGCGGATGATTCGAGCACGGCGCGGAGGTCGACGGGGCCGCGGCGCTCGTCGTCGGCGCGCGAGAAGAGCTTGAGGTCGCGCACGATCGCCCGGACGCGGTCGGAGCCCTCGATGGCGTCGCGGAGCGCCTGACGGGCCTCGCTGAGCTGCGGCGACCTCGCGACGTCGGTCTCGTCGAGGGTCTCGCTCACGAACTCGAGGCCCGCGAGCACCACGGCGAGGGGGTTGTTGATCTCGTGCGCGACGCCCGCCGCGAGCGTGCCCACGGACACCATGCGGTCGGCGAGCATGAGCTGCTCCTCCATCTTGCGGCGCGAGGTGATGTCGCGGGCCACGCCGCGCAGCGCCGTCACGACGCCGCCCTCGGCGTAGGGGATCACCGTGTTCTCGATCCAGCGGAGCTCTCCGCGGACGCGGGCGCGGTAGGTGATCGTGGAGCCCCTGCCCTCGTCGACCACGCGGCGCATCGCGGCGCGGGTCTCGGGCTCGTCCTGCGCGTCGATGGCCTCGAGCCAGCGCTTCGGATGGTCGAGAAAGTCGTCGGGCTCGACGCCGAGCACCTCGCGGCTCGAGGGGCTCACGAAGGTGAGCGACACGCGGCCGCGGGCGTCGACCTTCGAAGACCAGAACACGTCGGGGATCGACGAGACGATCTGCTCGAGCTGGCGCTGCGTCTCGCCGAGCCTCGTCTCGAGGGCGCGCTTGGCGCGGCGGTTGGCGGCCTCGGCGAGCTCGCGCTCGACGGCGGGAGCGAGGCGAGAGAGGCGCCCCTTCGAGAGGTAGTCGTCGACGCCCTGGCGCATCGCGGCGACGGCGGCCTCCTCGCCGAGCGTCCCCGACACGATGATGAAGGGGACGTCGGGCGCGTGGGCCTTCACGATCGCGAACGCGGCCTGGGCGCTGAATCCGGGCATGTGAAAGTCCGAGAAGACCACGTCCCACGGACCGCGCGCGAGGGCCGCGCGGAGGCCCGGCTCGTCGTCGACGCGCTCCGACTCGACGGCGAACCCTCCGCGGCGGAGCTCGCGGAGCAGCAGCAGCGAGTCCTCTTCGCAGTCTTCGATGAGCAGCGCCTTGAGGGGCCGGGTCATGACACCACCGCGCGCGGGTGCGCGCCCGTCTCGCTCGTCGCGTCGCCCGACGCGCGCGCCAGCGTGAAGAAGAAGGTCGCCCCCTCACCGACGGCGCTCTCGGCCCAGATCCGGCCGCCGTGGCGCGTGACGATGCGGAGCACCGTCGCGAGGCCCACGCCCGTCCCCTCGAACTCGCGCCCCGCGTGGAGTCGCTGAAAGGGCCTGAAGAGCCGGTCGGCGTAGGCCATGTCGAAGCCCGCGCCGTGGTCTCTCACGAAGTATGCGCCGTCGGCCGTGCAGCCCACCTCGACGCGCGTGATCGAGCGTCGCGCAGAGAACTTCCACGCGTTGTTGAGGAGGTTCTCGAGCGCCACGCGGAGCCACCTGGGGTCGCCGTCGACCACGAGCCCCGGGGTGATCTCGAGCTCCGTCACGCGCGACGGATCTGACTCTCGGAGCCTCGCCACGATCGCGCGCGCCTCGCGCGAGAGGTCCACGCGCTCTCGCTGAAGCCCCTCGCGGCTCACGCGGGAGAGCGCGAGGAGGTCGTCGATGAGCGCCTCCATGCGCGTCGCGGCGGAGCGCACGCGGCCGAGATCGGCGCGGCCCTCGTCGCCGAGCGCGTCACCGCAGTCTTCGAGCACCGCGGCGCTGAACCCCACGATCGAGCGCAGCGGCGCGCGGAGGTCGTGCGCGACGGAGAAGCTGAACGCCTCGAGCTCGGAGTTCGACGCCTTGAGCTCCGCGGTGAGCGCTTCGAGCGCGCGGTTGCGCTCCGCGAGGCTCTCTCCGAGGCGACGGACGCGCTCCTCGGCGCGCTTCATCGAGAGGAGGTTGCCGAGCCGCGCGCGCAGCTCCTCGACGGAGAAGGGCTTGGTGATGAAGTCCTGCGCGCCGCTGCGCAGGGCCCGCAAGCGGAGCGCCTCGTCAGAGCGGGCCGTGAGCACCACGATGGGCGTCGAGTCGAGGGCCGGATTCGCGCGCAGCGTGCGAACGAGCTCCTCGCCGCTCACGAGCGGCATCATCATGTCGGTGACGATGAGGTCGGGGGGATTGGCGGCGGCGCGGTCGATCCCCTCGCGGCCGTCGAACACGGCCTCGACGCGCCACCCGTCGGCGAGCGACTCGCGGAGAAAGCGGTTCATCTCGGGGTTGTCTTCGGCGATGAGCACGCGCGGCAGCGACGGGTCGCCGCACGGTCCGAGCGAGGTCGGCGCCGCGCGCTCGCGGTCGAGCGGGAGCACGCTGTCGACGTCGAGTCGCGGCGTCTCGACGCGGAGCTCGCTCGCCTCCACGTCGCCGCGAGGGAGCGAGACGATGAAGCGCGCGCCGCCCTCGGGGGCCTGATCGACGCTGACCTCGCCGCCGTGGAGCTCGACGATCTCGCGCACGATCGCGAGGCCGAGGCCGGTGCCCCCGCGGCGCCTGGTGTCTCCCCCTTCGAGCTGGCGAAACCGTTCGAACACAACGCCCCGCTGATCGGGTGGGACCCCGGGGCCGTCGTCTGCGACTTCGATCACCACCCGCTCGTGATCTCCGCGCGCCGCGCAGCGAACGCGGCCGCCGTCGGGCGTGAAGCGAAGGGCGTTCGAGAGAAGGTTCAAGAGGACGCGCTGCACCTTCTCGCCGTCGACGATCGCGGTAAGGCCCTCGGGCGCGTCGACGGTGAGCGAGATCCCGCGCTCGTCGGCGTGCGATTCGAAGTGCGCGGCCACGACCCTGACGACGCGCGCGAGGTCGACCTGCGCGAGCGCGAGGCCCATGCGCCCCGCCTCGATCTTCGTGAGGTCGAGGAGGTCGTTGACGTGGCAGAGCAACGTGCGCGCGTTGCGGGCGACGCTCTTGAGGTCCCGCTGCCAGCGCGCGTCGACGGAGCCCGCGGCGAGCATCCGATCGACGGGCCCGAGAATCAGCGTCAGCGGCGTGCGGAGCTCGTGGCTGACGTTCGCGAAGAACTGCGTCTTGAGCCGATCGAGCTCGCGGGTCTTCTCGTAGAGGTGGTTGAGCTCGTCGTTGGCCCCGCGCATCTCGCGGTTGATCTCCGCGAGCTCGCTCGAGCGGTCGAGGAGCGCGACGGCCATGCGCTCGACCTGCTCCTCGAGCACCGCCGCGCGCCGCTCGTGCTCGGCGCTCTGCTGCTCGACCTGCGCGACCCGCGTGACGTCGTCGACGCGGTGGACGACGTACGCGACCGCCCCGTCCTCGCCGAGGACGGGCGAGTTCACGGGCCGCCAGCGCCGCGCGTCGGGGTCTCCGTCGGACGCCGCGCGCACGGTCATCTCGTCGGGCGCGCGGCTCGCGAGCACCCGCTCGATCGACGCGCGGAGCTCGTTCGAAGCTCCCTCGCCGCCCAGCGGCAGGCGCGCGACCACGTCCAAGACGGAGCGTCCCACGAGCGCCTCGCGCGAACGCCCCGCGACACGGACGTACTCCTCCGTGACCGCGACGACCTCGAGGTCGGGCCTCATCACCAGGCACGCGGCCGGTACGCCCTCGAACAGCTTGCGAAACTCAATCTCTCCCATGCGCTTCGAGCACGATGCCGGAGAGGTCGCGTCCGTCGCAAGCGAACGAACCGCTGACAAACCACGCGACCTCCCCAAGCACCATCGCTTCGCCCCCCGACGTAGAAGCATGGATACACCACCATCGACGGCCGCCGCAAGGGCGCCCCCTGCCCAACGGCGGAGGCAGTGGCGGGGACGCGCGCCGCGTCAATCCGTTGACGAGGCGGGTTTCGTCGGAGTCCCATCGCGCCCGATGAATCTGCCCGCCGCGCTCGGCCTCGGCCTCGCGCTCTACATCGCTTTTCGCGCCGCGCTCGCGCTCGTGTCGTCGGGGTTGAGGCTCCTCCTCTCGGAGGCCGCGGCGAGCGCCCTCTTGACCCCGTCGGGCTTCACGCTGCTCGCCCTCGCGCTGCGCCTGTGGCTGCGCCTCGTGGGGTCGTCGACGGAGGCCGCGGTGACCCTCGACGGCGTGGTCCGCGACGCGCTGGTTGTGGGCGCCGTGTGGCTCGCGGCGCAGGTCGTCACGCAGCTCTCGACGCGGTGGTACTTCGAACGCGTCCGCGGCGTCGCGCTGCCCAACGTGGTGCGCCGCGTCGTGGCGGGAACGCTCTACGCGATCGGGGCGCTGGCGCTCTTGCAAGCGCGCTTCGCGTGGAGCGCGGGCGACGTGGTGCTCCTCACGTCGGTCGCGGCATTGGCGGCGGGGGTGGTGTTCCAGAGCGCGCTCGGGGGAATGCTCGCGAGCCTCTCGCTCGGGCTCTCGGACGCGGTGCGCGTCGGCGACCTCGTGCGCGTCGGCGAGGCCCACGGTTGGATCGAGGAGATCGACGCGCGCAACACGGTGCTCCGCGCGGTCGACGGCGGTCACGTGGTGATCGCGAACCGGAGACTGCTCGAGGCGTCGCTCGTGAACTTCAGCCGCCCGGCGCGCGCGCATCCGGTGAGCTTCGTGATCGCGGCGAGCGCGTCGGCCCCGCCCAACGCCGTGAAGACCTGCCTCGCGCGCTGCGTGAGGGAGGCCCAGGGCGCCCGCGCCGAGCCCGCACCCGAGGTGCTCCAGACGGGCATCGTCGGCGGCGCGACGGAGTATCGCGTGACGCTCTACGTCGACGACTGGACGCGACGCTCCGCCGTCGAAGACGCCGTGCGCACCGCGGCCTGGTATCGGCTTCGGCGCGAGGGCTACGCGTGGCCCACGCCGCCGCCCGACGAGGTCGATCGCGCCGAGGCCGTGCGGTTCCTGTCGCGCGTTCCCATCCTTGCGCCGCTCGCGCCCGAGGAGCTCGAAGGGCTCGCGGCGCGCGCCGCCCCCGTGCTCTACGGGGCGGGTGAGACGGTCTTTGAGCAGGGCGACGAGGGCGAGTCGCTCTACGTGGTGCGGCGCGGCACGGTGCGGCTCTCGGTGGCCCTGCCCACACGCGATGGCGCGCAGTCCGAGAAGGAAATCGCCGCGATGGGCGCCGGCGAGTCCTTCGGCGAGCGCTCGCTCCTCACCGGGGCGAAGCGCTCGGCGCACTGCGTGGCGGTGACCGACGCGGCGCTCCTTCGCATCGACAAAGACAGCCTCCGCGCGATCGTGATGTCGAACCCCGCCATCGTGGAGCGACTCGGCGACATCATCGCCTCGCAAGACGAGCAGGACCGCGCGCGCATCACCGAGCACGAGCGCATCGACGCCTCGCGCCCGCGCGCCGAGCGGGCCTCGCTGCTCGCGGTCATCCGGGCGTTCTTCCGGTGAGGCCCTCGCGTCCACCATCGCCGCCGCGCGTGAGCCTCGCGCGAGACGTGCTGCTCCCGCTCGCGGCGCTCCTCGCGCTGAGCCTCGTGGTCACGGGCCGCGGAAGGGTCCTCGCGCGACGCGCGCCTGTGACGGTGGTCGCTCGCGCCGCCGCGCCGTGGGTCGACGCGTCGTACTTCGACCGCGCGCGCATCGAGCGACAGAGCGTGGTCCCGCCGGGGATGGTGCAGACGATCCTGCTCCCGACGCTCGGCGCGCCCGCGCGACTGACGCCCGCGACGTCGGTACCCATCGTGCTGTCGACGCGTCCGGCGCCGACGTGGACCTTCGAACTCATCGCCCGCGACGCGCTCACCGCGATCGACGCTGACCTCTACGCCACGGCGCCGATGCCGATGGCGCGCGAGGCCCTCGCAGACCGCGTGCGCGCGAGCCGCGACGCCCGTCGCGCGGGGGCGTCGACGAACGCCGAGCACGGCGCGAGGCTCCTCTCAGAGACCGAGCGCGAGGCGCTCCGCGCGAGAGAGCGAGACCCTGCGTTCGTTCGCGGACTCGACGACGCCGCCGCGGCCGTGGCCTCGGAGGATGGCGACGCGGTGCGACGTCGCGTTGAGCGCGTGAGAGCGCACCTGCGCGAGGCGGTCGAGGGCTCGGCGCGGGCGGCGCGTAGACCGATGAGGTGGTCTGGGACGGCGCTCAAGGTCGACGGCGTCCCTGCGTGGCGCGTCGACGCCGAGGCGCCCGCGGAGCTCCCCGACGGCCTCTATGCGCTGCTCGTGTTCGACGGCGCGCATCGTCTCGTCGACGCGCAGCTCAACGCCGTGTTTCGCGCGCCCGAGGCGCGCTCGCTGCGCTTCGTCGTCGCGGCGGACCTCCAGTGGGGAGAGCTGCGCCCCGTGGTCACGTCGGTGCTCAAGTTCGTGAGTCTCATGAACGGCCTCGCGCCGAGACCCGGAGAGGCCGCGACGGTGCGCGAGACGTCGCCGGAGTTCCTGATCGTCGCGGGCGACATCGTCGACTGTCACTTCGGGAGCTCGAGCTCCGCGAGCGCGAAGGTCTTCGGCGGCGCCACGGACTACCCCAGGGATTTCCTCCAGGCATGGCTCGCGCTGGCCGCGCTACGCGTGCCCGCCTACGTGATGCCAGGCAACCACGACGGCTTTCGCTTCGAGGGTGCGCTCTCGTCGACGACCTCCGACGGGCTGCTGCTCTACGAGAGCACCTTCGGGCCGCTCTACGCGCGCTTCGACCGCGCGGCGTTTCGCTTCGTGATGCTCAACAGCTACGACCTCCCGCCGGAGTTCCGCACATCGCGAAGGAGCACCTCGTCGAGCGCGGCGGAGAGCGTCTCGGGCAAGCTCAACGTGCTCAACTGGGGCGGCGGCGTGCAGACGACGCAGCACGCGTGGCTGCGCGAACAGCTCGGCCTCTCGCGCGGCGCGACGCTCGACGGGCGCGTCCCGTTGGTGTTCCTGCACCACGACCCGAGAGGCTCGTACCCATCGCTGCGCCGCGGCTCCGACGCGCCCGACGAGATGTGGACCACCGCGCGACACTTCCCCGTCACCGCCGAGCGCACCGACCGCGGCGAGGTCTTCTCGTCCGCGCCGCCGCACTTCGCCGACACGCAGGAACTCCACGCGGGCTACTACTCCCCGCTGCGCCACCCCGACTCGCCCATCCGCAGCGCGGAGTGGTTCGAACTCGGGTTGAACCCCGTGCCGCCGATCGTGCGAGGCTTCCCCGGCTGGCTCCGCTGGCAGCACGGATGGCACTCAAACTACGTGTACGCAGGGCATCTCGACAGCCGCGAACCCTTCGGTGTCGCGCCCTCCGTGGCGTCTCCCGCCGACCTCGTGACCACGCTCGTCGACGGCCGCGTGCGGGTGATCTTCAAGGCCCACGACAACCGCTTCTGCCGCGCCGACATGACCGCAGGAGAGAGCGTGTTCGGCCCCGCGGCAGAGGGGGACCTCGGCCGCTTCGGCAGCGCCTCGGGCCGCGCGCTCCTCGAACGCACGCGCCTCCAACAACCAATGACGGTCTTTCACGTGGCCGACATCGCCGACGCCGACACCGACGGCCACGGCTTCCTGTGGGTCGAAGCCGAGGGCGCCGAGCTCGACGCGTTCGAAGTCGATCACTACTGACGCGCGATGCGGAGGCGACGCGCGACGTGTCGCTCACGCGCCTCGGTAGGGCCCCGGCTCGCCGTTGTCGTCGAGGAGAACCTCCTCGCGATGCTTCTGCGGCGCGCCCGTGCGAAGGAGCAGCTCGAACTGCGGTCGCAGGCGTTCGAAGAGCCACGCACGGCTCTGCGCGACGCGCACCTCACGATACACCGCCGCGAAGAGCATCACGAAGCCGAGCGGCGCGACCGCGACGATCCACATGGGAGCGGCGCCGTCCCACGCGAGCGTGAGCGTAGCGAGCGGCGCGGCAACGAGCGGCAACGCCCCCGCGAGCGCCAGCCACCGTGTCATTCGCAGCGGTCGCGCGACGCGCGTGAAGGTCGCGTCATAGCGAGCGCGGAGCGACGCGAACTGCGCTTCGAAGCTCGCGGCGCTCGGGTCGCGATAGCCCGACGCGTCGTCGTGGGGGAGCAACCCTCCGCGACACGCGACGAGCACCTCGCGCACCGCCGTGAGGAGCGGGAGGTGATCCACGGCTTCGGTGAGGCGCTTCGCGCGGTCGACGTTGCCCGCGACGAAGAGCTTCTCGATGACCACGGCGAGCGAAGCCGGATCGAGCCACGCGCGAATGCCCAGCACGAGGTACGGAAGCACCATGAGCACACCGAGCGCGAGGAGCGCGGCGGGCCAGGGCGAAGCGTTGGAGAGGGGGTCCATGCGCGCGACACGATGGTGGGTCGCGCGACGCGTTGCAACGGCGATGGCGCTACTGAAGCGCGTTGAGGCCCCAGACGCGCTTCGCGGGCGGACGCTCAGACCAAGCCGCTCCTCCACCTGTCAAAGCACATCCGCGCTCCGTCACAGCGCGCCCGCGGACCGTCTCAGCATGCCCGCGACCCGCGACAGCGCGCCCGACGCACGCCACAGCGCGCCCCTCCCCCACCACGCCGCTCCCCACGCTCGCTACGCCGCGCGCCGCGCGCATCACACCGCGTCGCGGGTACGGTGAACGCCCTCTCATCAACGCCACGCTCCACGCTCACGCGGAGATGTTGTAGGGTCCGCGGCCATGCGAACGCTCACACTTCGATTCGTGACCCCCTGGCTCATCGCGGTGCTCGTCGGCTGCGGCTCTTCGTCGACCGAGACCGGCGCGACGACCACGCCGACGCAGACCTCGGCCACCTCCTCGTCAGGCGGAACCGCCACGACGCCCGTGGTGCCCTCGGCCGAGACCGCTGCGACCACCGCCGTCGTCCCCGCGACCACGCCCGCGGTGACGCCTGCCGCCACCCCGGCCACGACGCCCGAGACGACGCCTGCGACGCCCGCTGCGACGCCTCCGCCCGCCGACGCCGCGACCATCGCCCGCGGTCACCGCGCCTTCACGCGCGCCTGTGGAAACTGCCACGAAGAGAACGACCCCGAAGGCCCCTCGCCCAACCACAACTGGGAAGAGGCCCGCATGCGCTCTCAGGTCCGTCAGGGCGCGGGACGCATGCGCGCGATCACCGTGGCGCGGCTCACCGACGCCGACCTCGACGCGATGATCGCGTTCTTCCGCTCGACGCACGCGGTCCGCTGAGTCACTCCGCGGCCTGAGCCTCGCTTCGCGATGAGCTCCGCGCCGTCGACTGCGCGAGCCGCTCGGCCGCGCGCCACACCACCCCCATGATCGAGTGCTGCGGATTGACCCCCATGTTCGTGGGGAGCGCCGCGGAGTCCATCACGTAGAGCCCGCTCACCCCGTGCACCGCGAGGTCGGGACCCACCGCGCTGTTCGAAGGATCCGAGCCCGCGGGGCAGCTCGCGAAGAGGTGCGACGCCACCATCGTGTACTGCGTCACGTCGTGCTCGCGCTCCTCGAGGAGCGCCACCTCCGACGGGTCACGCAGGATGGTCTTCACCCCCGCGACGCCGTGATAGACCTCGCGCGCCCCCGCCGCGAACATCATCCGTGAGAGGGTGATGACGCCGTCGCGGATGCGCAGCATGTCGGCCTTCGTCGGGGTGTA
>JBPOHC010000152.1:0-10839 GCA_052035985.1 Myxococcota bacterium
CCGCGCTGCGCCCCCTCGTGCCCGACCTCGACGCGCTCCACGCGGGCCTCTCGCGCTACCGCGAGACCTACACCGCCGAGTACGAGCGACACATGGCCGCGCGCATGGGCCTCGACGCGCTCCCCGAGGCGACGCTGCTCACCGAGCTCCACACGTTACTCGGCGCGACCGAGACCGACATGACGGTGTTCTTCCGTCGGCTCTCGGAGGTGCCCCTCGACCTCGCAGCGTCCGAAGCCGACGACACACTCACGCGTCCTCTCGCAGCGTCGTGGTATGCGCCGCGTGACGTGAGCGCCGCGCATGTGCGCGCCACGGCCGCGTGGGTGCGGCGACTCGCCAGCGCCGTGCAGGCCGAGGGGACGGAGAGCGCCGCGTGGCGCGCGAAGATGCGCGCGGAGAACCCCGTGTACGTGCTCCGCAACTATCTCGCGCAGGAGGCCATCGAGGCCGCCGAAGAGGGAGACCCTTCGAAGGTGCGCGAGCTCCTCGACGCGATGCGACGGCCCTTCGAAGAACAAGACGGTCGCGCGCACCTCGCGGAGAAGCGCCCCGAACACGCGCGCTCGAAGCCGGGCTGCTCGGCGCTCTCGTGCAGCTCGTGACGCCGGCCGTGGTGACCGATCACGAGGCGCGCGGCGGGTCGACCGGAGCCGCGATGCCCTCGGCCGTCGCGGGCGAGAGCCACGCGCGCAGGGCGTCGTACACGGCGGGCCGATCGAGCAGGTCGAGGTGCCCCGTCTCCCACACGATCAACTGATTCGTCGCAGGAAAGTCGAGCGCGAGCCGCGCCTCGGCGTGGCGTCCGAGCGCGCTGTCGACGGGCACCAGTCCGTCACCCACCAGCCGATGACGCAGCACCTCTCCGATCCGTGATCGCGCGGCGCGCGTCGCGTTGTCGGCGGTCGCGGCGTCGGGCTCGCGGCTGAGCGTCGCCGCGATCGCGTAGCACTCGACACCCGCAGGGAGCGAGAGCGACTCGCGCGGATCATCGCCGGGTTCGAAGCGGTCGCGCCCGTGCCAGTGCTCGTCGAGCACGTTGCCCCAGCGGAGGTCGGTGACGCCCGCGCTACGGATGTCTCCGAGCCTCGCGAGCGGCGCGCTGTAGCGGCTCACGCCGAGGAGCATCGGGACCCACACGCCCCCGCGCTCGAGCGGCGCGCCGTGATGCGGAGTGCCTAGAAATACGGCCTTTCGCACCTTCGCGCGGAACGCGCCGCCCTCGGCCTCCGCGATGTGGAGCGCGCTTCGAAGCACGAGCCCGCCCATGCTGTGCGCGACGAAGTCGATCGCTTCGAGGGGGACGGGCCACGCGGCGACGAGGGCGTCGAGCAGGGTCGCGAGCGAGCGTCCGTTGGTCGAGACGTGGAGCCCCGAGTTGTACCGCACGTAGACCGTCGTCACGCCGAGGTCGCGCGCGAGGGCGGCGCCGTGGTCGTGACCGTTCCGCGTCCACTGGAGGTCCGTCGACGACGACCCGTGCACGAGCACGCAGACCCGCCCCGTCGCCGCGGGAATCGCCGCGTTGAGCGCGTCCGCGGTGAGCTCGAGCGGGTGCCCGTCGCGTCGCAGGCACATCTCGATCGCGAGGGGGTTGCGCGTCTCGACCATGTAGTCGCCGAGCACGCCGTTGAGCGCAGAGACCACGGCCTCTCGCTCGGGTCCCGGCTCGCTCTCTCCGAGGAGCGGCGCGAGCTCCGTGAGCGCGAGGTCGATGCCGCTGCCCACGAGGTCGGTCACGCCGCGAATGGTGCCGTAGACCACGCCCGTGATGAGCTTCGCGGGGCCCGCGAGGGGGCTCCCGAGCACGGCCGGTCCCGAGGCGATGGTGCGGTGCATCGACTCCACGAGCGACATCACGCCGAGCGTCGCGTCGAGCGCGAGCCGCGTGGCGCCGCGGAGGTCTTCACCGTGATTGCGCGTCTTCTTCGTCACGCGCCGAGCATACGTTCCTTCGCGCGAGGCGACACCACCACCCGCAGCGCGCGCCACGCCACACGTGGCACCTTGCGCGACACGCCGTCACTATACTAGACATATATCCATGAAAACATCGATCAGCGCGACGGGAGCCCTCCACCTGGGCCCCACGTGGCTCCGCGTGGGCCTCGGCGAGGGCCGCGGGACGGGCGACTTTCACTACCGCTGGCTGCGTCACAACTGCGACCGCGAGCGGCACCCCACCACCGGGGAGCGGACCCTCTGCTCGTCAGAGCTCCCCGACGACGTGCGCCCCCTCGAAGCCCACCTCTCGGATGATCGCCTCGTCGTCACCTGGAGCGACGGCGGCCACGAGAGCGTCTATCCCCTCGCCTGGCTCGACGCGCACGCCTACGCCCGCGACCGCGCCGACCACCCGCCTCCCTCTGACCTCGCGCGCGTCACCGTGCGATCGTCCGAAGGGATCACGTCTGACGCCGTCGCGGCCCTCCTCGCGCGCGTGCGCATCGAGGGCGCGGGCCTCTTGCGCCGCACCTCTCCCGCGGCGGCGCCCGAGGGCGAGACCGAGGGGCTCATCGAGCTCCTCGCGGCGAAGGGGCTCGCGGTCATCGGCACGCACTTCGGCCGCATCGAAGACCTGCGCACCGACAACACCACGAACCAGAACACCGATCAGCTCGGGTACACCGACGCCGCGGTGGAGCTCCACACCGACCAGCCCTTCCTCGAGCGCCCGCCGCGGTATCAGATCCTTCAGAGCGTTCGAACGGCCGACGAGGGCGGCGAGAACTTCGTCGTCGACGCGCTCGCCGCCTCGCGCCACCTCCGCGAGATCGACCGCCCCGCGTGGGAGACGCTCACCCGCACCGTCGTGCGCTTTCACCGTAAACAGAAGGCCTTCGAGCGCATCGTCGACGCGCCGCTCATCCGTGATGACGACCGCGGCTTCATGGCGCGCTACTCGTACTTCACGCTCGCGCCGTTCTCGCGTCCCTTCGACGAGATGGAGGCGTGGTACCGCGCCTATGACCGCTTCGCTCGCCTCGTGCGCGACCCGGCGAACCAGTACCGCTTCACGCTCGCGCCCGGCGACGTGCTCCTCTACGACAACCACCGGATGCTCCACGCCCGCACGGCGTTTCGAGGGCCCCGGTGGGTCCGCGGCATCTACTTCGACCCCGCGTGACCCCCGCCGTCTGACAAGCGACGGCGCGTACGCGCCGTACGCCAACGCAAACGCCAACAGTCACCGACGCCCGACGACGCATGACGCGGACACCGTTGCGCTCGTGAATCGAGCCAGCGGGTTGATTGCGAGCGTTGGTGTTGGCGTACGGCGCTTACGCGCCGTCGTTTGTCAGGCGGGGCGGTTCACGTAGGTCATCACGAGGTACATCCACGCCTCGTCGTGGCCCGGGTTCACGTACGAGTGCGCGACGTCGGCCGCGAACACGATCGCGTCGCCCTCGCGGTGCGAGAGACGTCTACCATAACAGTCAACGGGTCAGTAAAGTAGAAACAATCCAGCGCACCGAAGGCGTCTCCTACGCACCTCGATCGCTTCGTTGCGCGGTCACTCTGGCGCGACGGCGTCTCCGTCGGCGAGGCGGTCGGAGGGGTGAACGATCACGGTCTCACCCGCGCGGAGGCCCTGCGTGATCTCGACGCGGTCGCCGCCGCGGTGGCCGAGGGTGACCGTGCGTCGGCGCGCGCGGCCGCCGTCGATCACGAAGGCGCACCACGCGTCGGCCTTGCGAAAGAGCGCGCCCGTGGGGACGGTGACGACGTTGTCGCCCTCCCACACGGTGATGTGGGCCTCGACGCGCCACCCGTCGCCGAGGGTGCGCCACCGCGCGGGGGGATCGTTGAGGTCGACGAGGGCGTTGACCCGCTGCTCCTCGACGCCGAGCGCCGAGGTGCGCGTGAAGGCCGAGGGCTCGACGAGCCGCACGTGGCCCGTGAGCGCGCCGTCGCCGCCCCACGCGTCGATGCGCACCGTCGACCCGGTGGTCACCTGCGCGGCGTCGGCCGTGAGCAGGTCGATCACGATCTCGAGCGCCGTCGTGTCGCCGATCTCGAGCAGCGGCGCGCCCGCCGTCACCACGCCGCCCGAGGGCAGCGCTACGCGGAGCACCCTCCCCCGCACGGGCGAGCGCAGCTCGATCTCGTCGCTGGAGGACGCCGCGCCGGTGCCCCTCGCGAGGAGCGAGCGCGCGTTGGCGAGCTCGTACTCCGCGCCGCGCGTCGCGAACTGCGCCGAGGCGAGCTCGTCGGTGCGGCTGCGCACTTCGAACTCGGCCACCGTGAGGTCGTGCGGCGCCGTCGCGCCGGAGCTCACGAGCCCTCGGAGGCGAGCGACCTCGGCGCGCGCGAACTCGAGCGCACCGCGGGCCCGCTCGACGCCCGACTGCGACTGACGGAGCGCCGCCTCGGCGAGCCGCACGTGACCGAGCGCGTCGGCCCGCGAGCGAGCGTCGAGCGGCGTCGGGTCGACAGGGAGGATGCGCGCCACGACGGCCCCGGGCTCCACGGCGTCGCCGGGGCGGAGCTCGGCGCGGCGGACGTTTCCTGTCACCGTGGAGGAGATGACGTAGCGGTCGCGGACGCGGGTGCGACCCTCCTCGTCGAGGGAGGCCTCGAGGTGCCCCCGCTCGACGCGCGCGGCCTCGACGGTGAGCGGCCTCGGACGCGCGGCCCACAGGGCGCCCCCGGCGAGCGCGGCGACGAAGACTCCGGTGATGATGCGGCGGGTCCAGCTCATCTCAATCCCTCGATTTCAAGACCGAGACCATGTCGAGCGCGTCGATGCGGCGGCGGACGATGAGCGCGCTCGCGACGCTCGCCGCGATCACCACGCCGACGGCGAAGCCGTAGGTCTTGTGCGAGATCACGAGCGGCATGCGAAAGAGCTCGACGTCGATGCTCTGGAGCACCAGCGCCGCGAGGCCGCGCCCCATCAAGAGCCCGACGGGCAGCGCCACGAGCACGTGCACCGCCTGCTCGCCGAAGAGCACCGTCGAGACCTCGGCCCGCGTGAACCCGAGCACGCGCAGCGTCGCGAGCTCGCGGCTCCGCACCGACAGCGCGATGCGGGCGTTGTTGTAGACCACGCCCACGGCGATCACCGACGCGAACACCGCGAGGAGCAGCGTGAAGGTCGAGCTCATGCGCGTGGTCTCGTAGCGAAAGTAGTCGAGCGCCGACTCCCTCCGCGACGCGGCCGCGACGGCGGGCAGGGCCTTGATGCGTCGGAGCAGGTCGTCGCGGCGCGCAGGGTCGACGCGGAGGGCCACGGAGGTCACGCGGCCGCCGTCGCGCTGGAGTCGGTGCAGGGCGCCGAGCTCCATGTAGCCGCTCATTCCGACCATGTCGTCGAGGAGGGCGGCGACGGTCACGGCGCGGGGCTTGAGCACGCCCTCGACGTCTTCAACCACGACGGGATCACCCGCGCGGAGGTCGAGCGCCCGGGCGAGCGTGCGGCCCATGAGCATCCCTTCGGTCGGGGGCTCCCAGCGTCGGCCGTGCTCGTCGAAGATGCGCCGTAGAGACGCTCCGCGGGGGAGGCCCATGAGCACCGCCTCGCGCACGCGCAGACCGCTGCGGAGCCGCACGCCCGCCATCCGTTGGGGCTCCGAGGCCATGACCCCGGGGAGCCGCGCGATCTCGAAGGCCGCGCGCAGCGGCAGCGGGCGCGAGAACGACACGGTGACGTCGTCGGACTGCGCGCGCGTGAACTGGAGGTCGAGCACCACGTCGAGCGAGTCGAACGAGAAGCGCCCCGCCACGAGGATCGCCGCGGCGAAGGAGATCCCGAGCGCCGACAGGGCCGCGCGACCGGGGCGCCGTTCGAACTCGCGGAGCACCATGCGGGCCGCGGCGGGGAGCTGTCGGTGCAGGCCCGCGCGCTCGAGCAGCGTGGGCTTGAACTTCGGCGGAGGCTCCGGGCGCATGGCCTCGGCGGGCGCGACGCGCACTGCCCTTCGCACCGACTGGAGCGCGCCGCCCACGGAGGCCGCGACGGAGGACAGCACGGCGATGACCATCGTGCTCGCGGTGGGCCTGAAGGTCAGCGCGGGGAAGCGGAAGTAGTCTTGATAGAGCCGCACGAAGCCGACGCCGGCCCACGACCCGAGGGCGATGCCCAGGGCCGCGCCGAGGAGCGCGGTGATGAACGCGTGCGAGAGGTAGTGCCGCGCGATGGCGTCGTCGTCGTAGCCGAGGGCCTTGAGCGTCGCGATCTGCTCGCGCTCGAGCCCGAGGAGGCGCGAGAGAACGAAGTTCACGAGCAGCGCCGCCACGGCGAGGAAGATCGCGGGCGTCACCGCCGCCTGACCGCGGAGCTGTCCGATCTCCTGCTCGATCCAGCGCGCGGAGCCGTGGCGGTCGCGACCGTACGCGCCGTAGGAGCCGTAGGGCTCGAGGGCGCGGTCGACGTCTGCGATCACCCGCCGCTGGCTCGCGCCCCGCTCGGTGCGCACGAGCACGTCGTTGAAGGCCCCCTCCATGCGAAAGGCCGACTCGAGCGCCTCGACGTTCATCCACAAGACGCCGTAGCGGCGGTTGTCGGGCACGAGCGCGCCGGGCTGCATCACGTAGACGAACTCCGGCGAGAGGGCGACGCCGGTGACCCGCAGCGCCTGCCTCCGACCGTTGAGCACGGCGGTGATCGAGGCGCCCGACCGGATGCCCCACGCCTGCGCGAAGGCTTCGTGCACGAGCACCTCGTCGGAGCGCCCGGCCTCGGGGGCGCGGCCCTCGCGGAGGTAGAGCTCGTTCATCGCCGAGGGTCCGACGCCGCGGAGCGAGACCACGCGGGCGGCGACGGGCTCAGACATCCCGGGCATGTCGAGGGTGACGTCTTCGACGACGCGCACGTCGACCACCGCGACGCCAGGGATCGACGCGAGGCGCGGGACGAGGGAGCGCGGGGCGCGGCGCACGGTCGAGAACACGTCGGCGAAGCGGGCGCGGGCGTACCACGCCTCGCACGACGCCTTGAGCGAGTCGTAGGCCGAGCGCATCGAGACGAGGCTCGCCACGCCGCAGGCCATGACCAGCGAGATGGTGAGGAGCTGCGTGCGGAGGCGCCAGAGGTCGCGCACGAGCTTGCGGTCGAGGGCGGTCACCATCGCAGCTCCGAGGCGGGGGCGCGGTCGGCGTTGCGCTCGTCGCGCACGACGCGGCCGTCGCCGAAGCCGATGACGCGGTCGGCGATGCGGGCGATGACGGCGTTGTGGGTGATGACGGCGGTGGTGGTGCCGAGCTCGCGGTTCACGCGCGCGAGCACGTCGAGCACGATGATCCCCGTGGCGCAGTCGAGGGCGCCCGTGGGCTCGTCGCAGAGGAGCACGTCGGGCTTTCGCGCCACGGCCCGCGCGATGGCCACGCGCTGCTGCTCGCCGCCCGAGAGCTGCGAGGGGAAGTGATCCTTGCGCGCGTCGAGCCCGACGAGGGCGAGGGCGTCGTCGGGCGACATCGGCTTCAGGGCGATGTCGGTGACGAGGGCGACGTTCTCCTTCGCGGTGAGCGAGGGCATGAGGTTGTAGAACTGAAAGACGAAGCCCACGTGCTCGCGGCGGTAGCGGGTGAGGGCCTTGTCGTCGCCGAAGTTCAGCGCCGCGCCGCGGTAGAGCACCTCGCCCGAGGTGGGCGCGTCGAGGCCGCCGAGGATGTTGAGCAGGGTGCTCTTGCCGCTCCCCGACGGGCCGAGGAGCACGGTGAACTCGCCCTCGCGCAGCGTGAGGTCGACGCCGCGGAGGGCGTCGATCTCGACGTCTCCCATGCGGTATCGCTTCGAGAGCCCGCGGGCTTCGAGCACCGGTTCGAGGCTGCGCTCCGTGGCCATCGCGGCGCGGAGGGTGCCACAGCTCCGTCGATTTCGTGAGCACACCCGACGCGACCCCGACACGTGTCGCTCGGAGGTCGTCGATGAAGATGAGATGCGTGGCGCTCTGCGTCGCGGGTGCGCTGGCGTTCGCCCCTGAAGACTCGTTCGCGTGCGGTGGGTGCTTCGCGCCGCCCACGTCGGTGTCGGTGGTGACCGACCACCGCATGGTGCTCTCGCTCTCCGCCGCGGAGACGATCCTGTGGGATCAGCTCCGATACGCGGGCTCCCCCGAGGAGTTCTCGTGGATCCTGCCGATCCGGTACTCGTCGGCGGTGCGCGTCGAGGTCGCGAGCGACGGGTTCGTCACGGCGGTCGACGACCTCACGAGCCCGCTGCTCTACACGCCCCCGTGCGGCCCGACCTCGGTCACGATCAGCAACGCGAAGCCCGGCGTCGAGGTGCGACGCGAGGGCGTGGTGGGCCCCTTCGCCATGTCGATCATCAGCGGCCGTGACCCCGAGGCGATCCGCGCGTGGCTGCGCTCCAACGGGTACGCGGTGCCCGACGCGCTCGCGCCGGTGATCGAGCGGTACACCGACCTCTCGATGGACTTCGTCGCGCTCAGGCTCCGCCCCGGCGAGGGCGTCGACCGCATGTCGCCCGTGCGAATCCGCGTGCCGGGGTACGTCCCTTCGCTGCCGCTGCGCATGATCGCGGCGGGCGCGGGCGACCGCGTGGGGCTCTCGCTGGTGGTCATCGCCGCGAACCGCGTCGAGGCGCAGAGCTTCCCCAACGCCGAGGTCACCGACGCCGACCTCACCTGGAACTGGGACGCCCCCACGGACCCCGCGCGCGACTTTCTCGGGGCCTTCGACGCCGTGAACGCGCGCCACGGAGGGAGCGCGTGGATCACCGAGTCCGCCACGGCCATCGCGCCGACCGTGTGGCACAGGGCCGCGCGCGCCATCGACCCTTCGACGGAGCCCGGGAGCCCCGCCGACGACATGCGACTCGCGCTCGGCGCATGTGAGTCGGGCTGCTTCGCGACGCGACTGCGCGCCGTGCTCCCGCGCGCCGCGCTCGACCGCGACCTCTCGCTCTACGAGAGTTCCACCACGGTGCGCCCCGTCGAATACACCTACGGGACGGTGCTCGGCGAGCCCACCGCCGCGTCGTGCAACCGCATGGTGGCGCTGCGGCCCGACGGTGGCGTGGCGCGTGACGGCGGAGGCCCCGCGCGCGTGCCTCCGCGTCGCGACGCCGACGACGCGAGCGTGCCCGACGACGCGGGCGCGACCGACCTCCGCGACGCCGCGATCGACGCCGCCGCGGAGCCCGTCTCGGCCTCGGGAGGCGCCGCTTGCTCGGCGTCGCCCGCGCGCGTCGGGAGCGCTTCGCGGGTCTCGCTCGCGGCCCTCGCGGCGGCGATCCTCGGAGGCGCCTGGCGGCGCGCGCGTCGGCGATCGTAGCGGTCTCGACGAAATCGACGCGAAGGGGTGAGCACCTCGGACGTCGAGTCGACACCTGCCCGGTGAAGTTGCCTACAAGCATCGCCGCAGAGACGCCCCGACGACGCACCCCAACGATGGCAGACGACGTTCGCACAGACCCGCGCCGCGCCTTCTACGACCAGCACCTGCCCTTCGTGCTTCAGGTCGCGCGCGCGATGCTGCGCGACGAGGACGACGTGCGCGAGGTGGTGCAGAACGTCTTTCTCGACGTGCGGTGGAGCGCCCCCGAGGGCGTGCGCGACACGCGCCAGTGGGTGCGCGAGGTGACCCGCAACCACTGCTGTCGACAGTGGCGCCAGCGGTATCGCGCGGCGAGCCTCGGGCAGCGGCTCACGGCGTGGTACCGGGCCGCGCCGCCGAGCGCCGAGGCCCCCGCGAGGGCGCTCGATCAGCGGCGGCTGCGCGACGAGTTTCTCCGCGCGTTCTACGCGCTCGCCGACGAGGAGCAGCGGGTGATCCAGATGCGCCACCTCGACCCCGAGCTCTCGCGCGAGAGCCCCGACGAGGAGCGCACCCTCGACGAGATCGCCGCGCTCCTCGGGTGGAACAAGATCCGCGTGCGCCGTCGCCTCGACTCCGCGCTCAAGAAGCTCTCCGCGTGGCTCGACGTCGCGCCCCGCACGATGGGGGCGGAGTGACACCGATGGACCCTCTCAAAGCCTATTTCGATGCGGCGACCGCGGACGTCGACCGACCGTGGCCCGCGGAGACGCGCGACGCGGTGTGGCGCGAGGTCGAGGCCCGCGCGGCGCGACGACGACAGCGCCGTCGCGTCGCAGTGGGCGCGCTCGCCGTGGCCGTCGCCGCGGCGGTCGCCCTCGTGATCCATCGAGACCGCGCGGGCTCCGACGACGAACGCCGCCAGGTCGCGGTGGTCGCGAACCGCCGCGTCACGCCCGAGCCCGACGCGCGCCGTGTGGCCGCGACGCTCGACGCCGCGCGACCGCTCGAAGCGCCCGCCGTCGCGCTCGTGGCGGAGGACTCCGTCGAGCCCATCACGCCCGCGAGCCGCTTCGAACTCGTCCGTTCGGCGGGAGACTCGATGGCGGTCACCCTGCGCGCCGGCGGCGTGCGCTGCACCGTCGCGCACCGGGCGTCTCGCCGCTTCGTGGTGATCGCCGACGACGTGCGCGTCGAGGACCGCGGCACGCGCTTCGACGTCGAGCTCGACGAGGGGACCGTGGCCGTGACCGTGCGCGAGGGCCGCGTCGACGTCACCGCGGGCGGTCGCGTCTCGCCCCTCACGGCGGGCCAGAGGGGCGCGTTCCCGCGGTGGAACGCGCGCGCGACGGCGCCTCGCGCGGGGGTCTCCGTCGACGCGATGCTCGCCGAGGCCGACGCGCGCATGGCGCGGGGCGACGACCAGGGCGCGATCTCGCTCCTGCGCGACGTGACCCGCGAGCACCGCCAGCACCCGCGCGCGCAGGCCGCCGCGATGCGCCTCGGGCGGCTCCTCCGCGACGAGGGTCGCCCCCTCGACGCGGGGGGCGCGGTCGAACACGCGCGCGCCCACGCGCCCCCCGGGGCCCCCCCCCCAGCCCCGGTGTTTGAAAAGGTCGC
>JBPOHC010000383.1:0-52246 GCA_052035985.1 Myxococcota bacterium
CGCGGCGCGCCCGAGTCGCCCCACGAGATGAGCTCGAAGTTCTGCCCGCGGAACTGCGTCTCGACCTCGGTGTTGAGCGCGTTGCGCGAGCGCTGCATCGCCTCGCGGTTGGGGAACATCCCGGGGAGCATGTACGCCAGCACGGGGCGGTGGATCTGCCCGAGGCCCACGCCGGTCATCACGGCGCCGTCGAGGCGGCCCTGGCGCATCTTGCGCACCATCTCGCTCTCGTCGCCCTGCACGCCGCCGGCGTAGAAGCGCAGCGAGACCGCGTTGGCGGTGCGTCGACGGAGCTCGCGGTTGCAGGCGTCGAGGCCGCGCATCCAGGTCGAGCCCGCGGGGGCGAGCGTCGCGATCGAGAGCACGCGACCGGCCGTGGCGGGCGCGGTGGGGGCGTTCTGGGCTTCGACGGCCGCGCCGAGGAGCAGCGCGCCAGACAGGAGGACGAGGGAGCGGGAGAGGAGCGTACGCATCGTGGGCGCTGATCTTTCTCGCACCCCCACGCGCGTTGCAAGGCGTCGCGCGCGGAACCTCGAAAACTCTACGCCGGGGTCTTCGGGGTCCCTCTCGACGCGGGGATGATCACGGTGACCCGGGTCCCCTTGCCCTCGACGCTCTCGAGCTCGACGCGGCCGCCGTGGCGCTCGACGATCTGACGCACGATCGCGAGGCCGAGGCCCGTCCCCGCTTCCTTCGTGGTGAAGAAGGGCTCGAAGACCTTCTCGAGCGTTCCTCGGGGGATGCCCCTGCCGTTGTCGCTCACGGAGATCGCCACGGCCCCGTCGGACTCGCGGTGTGATGACACGGTCACCGTGCCGCCGCGGGCGGTGGCCTCCATCGCGTTGACCACGAGGTTGTGAAACACCTGCTTCAGCCGCTCGCGATCGCCCACGGCGACGCCCTCGGAGAGCCGCCGCACCAGGGCCACGGAGCGCTCATGCGCGACGGGGTCTTGAAACGACATCACCTCCTCGAGCAGCGCGTGAAGATCCACGGGTTCGCGCGCCATCGGCCGCGGCCTCGCGAGCTCGAGAAACTCCGACAGAAGACGTTCGAGGCGGCGGAGCTCCTCGGTCACGATGCGCACGCGATCGGGGAGGTTTCCGCGGCCGTCGGGGGTGAGCTTCTCGATGTTGCGCCCGAGCAGGTGGAGCTGCAGAAGCGCTGCGTTCAAGGGGTTTCTGATCTCGTGCGCGAGGCCCGCCGCGAGCGTGCCCATGTGCGCGAGGGCCTCGTGCTCGGCGGCGCGGCGCTCGAGTGATCGGCGCTCGGTGACGTCGCTCCCGACGGCGTAGAGGGCCAGCGGGTCGCCCTCGTCGCGCGGTCCCATCCCCGACGGAACCACGTGCCAGAGCACAGTGCGCGTGCGCCCGTCGCGGGTGATCACCGGCGCTTCGAACTCCTCGCTGTGCCGCCCCGTCGCGGCCGCCGCGAGGTGCGCCCCGACGTGCTCCCTCGCCTCCGAGGGAAAGAGCGTCGCGAGGAGCTCCCTGCCCACCATCTCGTCGGCGCCGAAGCCCGTGACCTCCGACGCGCGGCGGTTGAAGAGCCGCACGACCCCGCGCTCATCGAGCCCGAGCACGAGCACCTGCGTCGACTCGACGACCCCGCGGTACCTCCGCTCCGAGGTCTCGAGCATGGCCGCGAGGCGCGCGCGCTCTTTTCGAAGGGCTCCCTGACGCAGCGCGCTCTCGGCGGTGGCGACGAGGTCGTCGACCTTGAAGGGCTTGACCACGTAGTGAAACGCGCCGCCGCGCACCGCGGCCACGGCGGAGTCGAGCGTCGCGTGACCCGTGATCACCACCACCTCGCCCGACGGCGACGTGGCCCGCAGCGCCGGGAGCAGGTCGGTGCCCGACGTGTCGGGGAGGTTCACGTCGACGAAGGCCAGGTCGAAGCGCGTCTCTCTCGCGCAGGCGAGGCCCTCGCTCGCGCTCGTGGTGTGGTGAACGTCGAAGCCCTTCGGTTCGAAGATGTCCGCGAGGTTCTCGGCGAGGTCGCGGTTGTCGTCGACGATCAGGAGCACCGGGCGGGCGGACATCAGCTATTGCTTTCGGAGCGCGAGGCGCAGGGTGAAGCGCGCGCCGCGCATCGGGAGGTTCTCGGCCGTGAGGGTGCCCCCGTGAGACTCCGCGATGCGCCGCGAGAGCGCGAGGCCGAGGCCCGTCCCGTCGGGACGCGTGCTGAAGAGGGGATCGAAGAGGCGCGGGAGCGCGTCGGCGCGGATGCCGTGACCGTTGTCGTCGACGTCGAGCCTCGCGTGCACTCCGTCGGCCGCGACCGAGAGCGTGAGCCGCGGGGCCTCGACGTCGGGGAGCGAGAGCGCCTGCACCGCGTTCGAGAGCAGGTTCACCACGACCTGCGCGAGCTTGCGGGGGTCTCCCTCGACGAGCGCGAGGGCCTCGGGGAGGTCGAGGTCGACGGAGATGTTCGACGGCCGCGGCACCCGCCCGAGGGCGTCGCGGGCCACCGTCGCGAGGTCGACGTGCTCGCTCGCGAAGGGCCGGTCGCGCACCGTCTCGAGGAGGTCGTTCACGATGGCCGTGGCGATGGTCACCTGCTCCCCGATGCGCTTGAGCTGGCGCTGCGTGCGGGGGTCGCTCCCGAGGCGCTCGTTGAGGATGAAGAGCGACGTCTCGATCACCGCGAGGGGGTTTCGAAGCTCGTGCGCGACGCCCGCCGAGAGCTGCCCGGCGCCCGCGAGGCGCTCCACGCGAAGCAGCCTGTCGACGACCGCCATCGCGTGCTCGCGCAGCGCCTCGGTCACCGCGGGACCCACGCGCTCGCGCAGGAGCTCCTTGGGGGCCGCACCATCGAGGGACTTGAGCACCGCCTCGACCACCCGCTCTCGCAGCGCATCGACCAGCGCCTCGGCGGGCGGAAACGACGGTGAGGGCTTCGCGTCGTCACGCACGGCGGCGATTCTCAGCCTCCGCGCCTTCGGATTGCAACGTCCTCAATGGAGCGTGTGCTCCGAGCCGTCGTGCTGCACCCTCGGGAGCTGGTCCTCGCGCCGCGCCTCGGGGGCGGGCTGCGGGACGAGCCTCAACGGCGGCCGCGAGAGCAGCATCCAGCGGTTGGTGCGACGCGCGCGCTCTTCAGAGTCCCAGCGGGCCAGCGTGGCCTTGTTCTTGAGCTTTCGACGGATGAGCGCGGCCACCACCAGCACGGCCCCGCCGATGGAGAGGAGCCCCGTGCCCGCCCAGAGCGGGGCGAAGGCCACACGCCCGTCGAGGTCGCGGCGCCACTCGTCTTCGACGCGCGGCATCGAGGCCCCGTAGGTCTGCTCCACGGCCTCTTCGAGGGCCATCCCCTCGCGGAGGTGATCGATGAGGATGGCGAAGCGCGTCGGGCCGTCGATGCGGAGGAGGTAGCCCACGAAGTCCGTCGACTCGGCGTAGGCCGCGTTCACCTGATCGGCGCCCTCGGAGAAGCCCTCGTCGAGCCTGCGAAGCGGCAGGAGGCGCCCCGTCCAGCTCGCCGACGCGAGCGCTTCGAAGCGTTCGAACGAGTTCTCGTCGGCCTGATGAACCGCGACGCCCTCGGAGAGCCATCGCGGGAGCGCCGCGTGGTGGGTCGCCTCCGCGAGCAGCAGGTGCGAGAGCTCGTGACGGAGCACCTGCGCCACGTTGCTCGCCGACCTCGTGCGCGGCGCCATCGACGACACCAGCGCGAGGCGCACCGCGGGGTACGCCACGCCCACCGCGTAGTCGGGCGGAGGCGCCTCGACGGGCGCGAGCCTGCGCATCATGTCGGGGTCGGCGACGAGGCGCACCGTGAGCTGCGGGATCTCGTGCATCCCGAGCTGCGCCGCGATGGCGCGCGCGTCTCCTTCAGCGCGGCGGAGGCTCTGCGCGAAGATGGGCTCGAGCGCGCGCGGGTACGAAATGGTGAGCGGTCCGCGTCGCGCGGTGACGTGGTCGACGGGGAGCGCGGGGATGGTCATCGAGCCCGGCGCGTAGGGGCCGTCGACGAGGTCGCGCGCGCCGCGCGGCGGTGCGATGCGGGCCGTGAGGTCGACCGTCTGCGCTCGTGCCTCGCTCGCGCTGAACATCCACAAGAGGGACACGAGCGCGAGGGCCACGAGGCGACGGAAAAACTTCATGGCACTCCAGGGTGGACGACCGTGACCCTCGTCGTCGAGGTGGTGGCGCCTTCCTGCGCGAGAAAGTAGACACCCACCACGGCCAGCGCAACTCCACCCACCGCGATCCACGGCCACGCGCGGCTCCACACGCTGCGAGACTCGGGTTGCGCGGGCGCGACCCTGCGGTCGTTCGCACCCGAACGATTCGCCGCGGAAGATCCCTGGCCGCTCGCGGGTTGAGCCGTGTTCGCCGTCGATCCAGGCTGCGCGGTCGTGCCGTTCGCGGTCGAACCATCGGCGGCTACGGAGGCGTCGGTCGGCGTCGACGCGTCGCTCGCGGCGGTCGCGTTGGTCGTGCGGACGGTGAGCGCGGGGAGCACCACCTGATCGATCACGGCGACGTCGACGGAGGTCACCTCGCGCGACGCGGGCCACGCGTGTTGCACCGGGTCGTACACGCGCACGAGGGAGCCCGCGGGGCGCGCCATGAGCTCCAGCACGAGGCCGCAGCCGAGGCGCGTCGAGACCGTGTCGAGCGCGGCGGCGTCGCGGTCTTCGCCTCGGAGCGAGCGTCGCGCGGCGGCGAGGTCGGCGACCTCGGTGGCCCTCGCGGCGTCGGTGATCGCGTCTCCGCGGAGCGCGGCGCGGGCGTCGGCGTCGGCCACGCCGCGGAGACCTTCGCGGTGAGAGACCGCGTCGGCGAGCGTCTCGGCGGAGGCGCGCATCGACTCGTCGGGATCGCCCGCGACGGCGACGCAGACCTTGGGCGCGGGCGGGTCTGCGAGCGCGACGGAGGGCGTGAGCGAGAGCGCGAGGAGCGCGGCGGGGAGCGCGTTGCGGAGCGTCATTCGTCGTCCTCTTCGAGGTCGTGCGAGGGGGAGGGGGCGCCGTAGAGGACAGCGTCTGCGTAGGCGGGCCGCGGTCGGAGCACGTCGTCGGGCAGGAGCCACTCGGGCTTGAGAAAGACCTCGTCGAGGTAGAGCCCCTGCGCGGGCGCGGTCATCCCCGAGCGCGTGCGATCACCGTCGGCGAGGCGCGCCTTCACGGTGCCCGCCGGGAGCCTTCCCCGGCCCACGTCTACCAGCGTCCCCGTGATGATCCGCACCATGTTCTTGAGGAACGCGGTGCCCTCGACCTCGATGGCGATGAGGCCCTCGTGGCCGTGCCAGCGGGGGATGATCGCCATGCGCCAGATGTGTCTGCGCGCGCTCACGCGGTCGCAATCGGCCGCGCGGAAGGCGTTGAAATCGTGCTCTCCCACGAGGGCTGCGGCCTCGGACTCCATGCGCCCGAGGTCGAGGTCGCCCCAGATGTGCCACGCGCGCTCGCGCAGCAACGGATCGCGCACGGGGGCCGCGTGGACGAGGTATCGGTAGCGCTTGCCCGCGGAGGCCCTGCGCGGATCGAAGCCGTCGGCGGCCACGCGCGCGTCGAGGACAGACACCTGCGGCGGGAGCTTCGAAGTGAGCCCGAGCTTCCACCCCCGCTCGGGCACGATGGCCTTCGTGCGGAACGACACGACCTGCGCGAGCGCGTGCACGCCGGCGTCGGTGCGACCCGAGGCGCGCATCGTGATGGGCTCGCACGCGATGGTGCTCGCGGCGATCTCGAGGTGCTCCTGCACGGTAGGAACACCGCGCTGCCGTTGCCACCCCGAGAGGCCGGTGCCGTCATAGCGGACGATGAGCCGAACGGTCTGTGTCTCGGGGGCGTGATCCATCGGGCCGCAAGGGGTATCACGGACTCGGAGCGCGCATCACGACCCCGCGCGCGAAACCGTGCGAGGCGCTCCCTCACGCCCTCACCCGAGGGATGGCGCGGGGCGTTGACAGACCGAGCGCCCGCGGATGACCCTCGCGGCCATCCCATGAACAGGCCCTTCGTCGGTGTGGCGCTCTCGCTCTCGCTCTCGCTCTCGCTCTCGCTCGCGGCGCTCGACGCGTCGGCGCAGGTCGCCCCCGCGCAGCCCGGACCGCCTCCCCCCGTCGCGGACCCGCAGGGGAGCCCCTGGGGCCCGCCTCCGCCGCAGGTCACCGTGGTGCAGGAGGCGCAGCCCGTCTATGTCGCGCAGCAGCCCGTCTACGTGATGGCGCAGCCGCAGTCGCCGTACGCGCGCCGTCGCCCCACGCGGATCTTGTACGACGGCGGGCCGGTCCCGCCGGGAGGGCGCCTCGAGACGAGGGCGCGCCTCGGGCTCACGATCGGCGGCGGCGTGACCTTCGGCGTGACGTGGCTCATCACCTCGATGGTGGGCGCCTTCGCGGGGAGCCTCTCCGACGGCCTCTCTGGCAGCAGCGGACGTTCGAGCGCGTGGTGGCTCGTGGCGCCCGTGGTCGGCCCCGTGGCCTTCGGCCTCGCGAACGACAGCGTCCCGAGCGGCGGGTGGTTCATCCTCGCGCTCGACACCATCGCGCAGGGGGCGGGCCTCGCGATGCTCATCTACGGCGTCACCAACCCCGCGACCTACGTGGTCTTCGACGGCCAGGTGCGCCGTGAGGCGCCCGCGAGGCCGCGCTGGGCGCTGCTCCCGGGCACCTCGGCCGCGCCGCACGGAGCCACCTTCGCGCTCACGTTCTGAGCGTCGCCGCGGCGCGCGCGCGCCTTGACAACGCACGCCTCGGGGTGCGACTCCCTTCGGGGTTTTCGACCGTCTATCGAAGCAGCACCGAAGGGGAAACGTCGCCGTGGAGACCCGCAACCAGGAGTCCGAGATCGAACGCGCCGCGGAGATGGTCGAGACCATGATCCGCAAGCAGGGCATCGACCCCGAGACCGTGCGCATGGTGCCTCCGGGGCAGGGCCGGGCGTGGTCTCTCATGCGGGGCAGCGCCGCCGTCGCGATCTTTCTCCGCCCGCCGCGTGACGGCGAAGACGACCCGCGCCTGCGCGTCGTGTCGCCGATCATCAAGGTCGACGACGCCGTGCGCCCCGAGCTCTTCAAGACCCTGCTGGAGCTCAACGCGACGGGCCTCGGCGGCATGGCCTTCGGTCTCCATCAAGACCGCGTGGTGGTGGTGGCCGAGCGCCGCACGCGCGACCTCGAGCCCTCCGAGGTGGCGCACCTGATCGAGCGCGTCGGCGTCGTGGCCGACCACTACGACGACCAGCTCATCGCCCGCTACGGCGGCGTCAAGGTCAGCGACCTCCCGTAACGTGTCGCCGCGCGGCCGCCTGCTCGTCGGCGCGCTGGCGCTCTCTGCGCTGTCTGCGACGTCGCGCGCCGCGGCCTTCGACGCCGAGGTGCGCGCCGACACGCAGGCGCAGGCGTATCAGGTCCGCGGACCGGGCAACGCGACGCTCCTCTCGCTCCGCCGCATCACGCAGACGCTGACCCTCGGCGGCGTCGAGCGGACGCGTCGCATGGGCACCTGGTCGGTGCGCGCGCGGCTGCGCCTCGACAGCGACTTCGGCTCGTCGTGCGACCCCACCACCGACCGCTGCCTCGACGAGCTCAACCGCTCTCGCGCGGCGGACTTCGCGCCGCTCTTCGCGAGGCGCGCCGTCGACCTGCCCTTCGCGTACCTCGAAGGGAGCGGCCTCATCGGAGGCTCCACGACGGTGCGCCTCGGTCGTCAACTCGTGATCGATCCGCTGGGGTTCTTTCTCTTCGACGGCGCGCGGGCGAGGGTCACGGTGGCCGACCGCGTGGTCTTCGAAGCGTACGGCGGCCTCGAGACACGCACGGGCTTTCCGCTCTCGAACGGGCGCTACGAGCGTGACGGCGTGATGCGCGCCGACCGCACGGGGTGGGACCCGTCGCTCGCCTCTCGCGTGCGCGACGCATCGCTCGCGGGCGCCGTGGCCGCTGCCATCGAGCTCACCGGCGACGGCCCCGTCTTCGCGCGCGCCACGTGGCGCCGCGTGTGGAGCGCCGACGGCGTCGCGGAGGAGAAGCTCGGCGCGTCGGTCGACGTGACGCTCTCGCCCTCGTGGCGCGCCTTCGCCGAGGCGGTTCACTCGATCCCGCAGCAGACCGTGGCGAACCTCACGCTCGGGGCCACGTACGCAGATGATTCCGAGCGATCGTTCGGTGTCGAACTATCTCGCTGGCGACCCACCTTCGACCTGACCTCGGTGTGGGCCTCGTTCTGGACGGATCCCACCGACGACGCGCGCCTCCGCGGTGCGCTCCCGCTCGGCCGCGGGTGGACCGTGACCGCGTCGACCTTCGGCCGCCGGTACGCGCTCTCCGAGAGCCCCGCGTCGCCGAACTCCCCGACGCTCTCTGACGCGTGGTCGGGCGGGGGCGACGGGGCGCTCCTCCTGCGTCGACCGCGCTACGAGGCATCACTCCGCGCGCACGGCGAGGGCGGCGAGCTCGGCGTTCGCGCGGGCGCGGATCTCACGGGACGCGCGTGGCTCCGATGGCAGGTGCTGCGCGTCGACGCGGGCCTCTCGGCGTGGTGGGTCGATGATCCGCTGCGTCCCGAGCGCAGCGTCGCGTCGCTCGGCGTGATGGCCGGCGCCACCGTGCGCATCGGTCGCGTGGCCGACGTTCAGCTCAACGTCGAAGACGACGTCAACCGCATCGTCGGTCACCGCCTCCGCGCCGTGGCCGTCGTCACCCTGAGGATGTCGAACTGATGCGCGCGCTCCTCGCGACGCTGTGTCTCCTCCTCGTCGCGCTGTCGTGCGGAGCCGCGTACGCGCAGCCCGCCGCGCCACGTCCCGCGAGCGCTCCGCCGCTGCGCGCGCCCTCGCACGCGATCTTCCCCGTGCAGACGCTCCCGCTGCGCTTCGATCACGCGCGACACCTGCGCCTCGGGGGCGTGACCTGCGTCCGCTGTCACACGAGCGCCGCCGGGAGCGACCGCGTCGAAGACCGCCTCGTGCCCGCGGAGTCGACCTGCCTGCCCTGCCACGCCATCGACCGCGCGCAGCCCGCGAGGGAGTCAACGCCCGTCACGCGATGCGAGGGCTGCCACGTCGGGTGGAGCGCCGCGACGCCGCTGCGAGTGGCGCGCGTCGAGATCGCGCCCGCGAACCTCCGCTTCTCGCATCGCGCCCACGTCTCGCGCGGTCAGCGCTGCGAGTCGTGCCACGGAGAGATGCGCGCCGTGGGCCTCGCGACGCGCCTCGAGCTGCCCGCGATGGAGTGGTGCGTGACCTGTCACCGCGCGGGCGGAACGGCCCCCGACGCGTGCGCGACCTGTCACATCACGGAGGCCGACGGCGTGCTTCGAACGCGCTTCGGTGAGTCGTGGCTCAACCCGCCGCGGTGGATGCGCGGGATGCACCACGACGCGGACTTCTGGTTCACGCACCGCGTGACGGCGGGCGAGAGCCCCGAGCGTTGCGCCGTGTGTCACCGCGACGACGAGTGCGCCGCGTGCCACGACGGACGCGTGCGAGACCGACGCACGCACCCCAACGACTACCTCACGCAGCACCCCGTCGACGCGCGCATCAACGGGAGCACCTGCACGAGCTGCCACCGTCAGGCTTCGTTCTGCGTGGCGTGTCACGAGCGCGGCGGCGTCGCGATGTCGTCGGCCCCGGCGTCGAGGGCGCAGACGCGGTTCCACCCCCCCGCGGAGGTGTGGTCGGGGCGCGCGGTGACGGCGCGGCATCACGGCGTCGAGGCGCGCCGCTCGCTCACGACCTGCGTGTCGTGTCACGCCGAGCAGGACTGCGTGACCTGCCACGCCACCACGGCCGCGGGCGGAGGCGGTTTTTCGCCGCATCCTCCCGGCTTTCTCGCGCGCTGCGGGGCGCTCTTGAGGGCGAGCGAGCGCCCGTGCAGGAGCTGCCACGAAGACCTCGACGCGATCGCCGCGCGCTGTCGCTGAGCGCCTATCTGCGCGACGCGATCACGGCGACGACGAGGGTCACCATGACGAGGATCGACACGATCACGAGGCCCACGAGGAGGATGGCCGTCGTCGCGCGCGAGGGCTGCTCCGCGGGAGCCTGCTGCGGAGGCATCGGAGGCTGTTGCCACGGCGCCGCGTGACGCGGCGGGAGCGCCGTCGAGAGCGTGTGATGCGTCGGTTGTGGCGGCGCCGCGGGGGGGCGCCACGGCGCGTGCTGCGCGGGCTGAACCTGCGGCGGTGGAGGCCCGGGGATGAGCGAGTCGAAGGGTGATGGACGCGTCGCGACGAGGGGCGCGTGCGCGATCGACGACATCGAGCCGATGGGCAGCGTGGCGGGCGCGTCGGACGACTGCATCGCCTCGCCGCTCGGGCTCGTCTGCACGGTGGCCTCGGGCTCCGAGAGGAACGATCGCGACGACGGGAGCCCGCCCTGCGTCGCGTTTGACGGCGGTCTCAGCGGATCGAAGTGTGGAGACGGATCCGAGGCGGGGAGCGCGCCGCGCGGCGGGAGGGGATCGGGGTGGAGCACCACTGGGGTCCCATCGGAGCTGGTCTGTTCCGCGGTCCAGTGGGCGACGGGAGACATCGAGCCGACGGGGACGGTGGCCTCGGGCGCGAAGGTGTCGTGGTAGGCGCCCGCGGGCGGAGGGGTCTCGTCGCTCCACGCGGCGCGCGAAGCGGGGGAGGGCACGGCGGCCTGCTGGGATGGCGTCGACGACCCGTGGGTTGAGAGTCGACCCGTTCGCGGTGGTGGGCGTGACGAGTCCACGGGAGGAGGGGCGATGTTCCCACGGGGACGCGCGCGCAGGCAATCAGCCGTTGTAGTGGCCGCGCGAGGCCGTGATGTATGCTCGCGGACCTTGGAAGGGCAACCACCCCACGTGAGCGAGGAGAGCCGACACCCCGCGGAGGCGTGGGTGGGGCGCGTGGTGGCGGAGAAATATCGCATCACGCGCTGCCTCGGGATCGGCGGGCACGGCGCGGTCTTCGAAGCAGTGAACACCTGGACGGAGCGGCGCGTGGCGCTGAAGCTCCTGCTCGGCGCGGCGGCGCTACACCCCGAGATAGCCGAGCGGTTCCTGCGCGAGGCGCGCGCGTCGACGCGTGTGGCCCATCCAAACATCGTCGAAGTGCTCGACATGGGCCGCGACGCCGCCGACGGCACGCTCTACATCGTGCAGGAACTCCTCCAGGGAGAGGACCTCCGCGATCTCCTTCGCCGCGAGCGAACGCTCGACGCGCACCAGCTCATCGAGGCCCTCGCGCCCGTGATGGACGCCCTCTCGGCCGCCCACGCGCTCGGCATCGTGCACCGCGACCTCAAGCCCGCGAACATCTACCTCGCGCGCACGCCCGACGGGCGAATCACTTCGAAGCTCATCGACTTCGGCGTGTCTCGCATGCGCGACAGCGACCGCGAGACCAACGAGCTCACGCACACCGGGGCCCTCCTCGGGACGCCTGATTACATGTCCCCCGAGCAGGCGCGCGGCGAGCGCACGGGGCCGCAGTCCGACGTGTGGGCGATGGGCATCGTGCTCTACGAGTCGCTCGCGGGGCAGCGCCCGTACCGCGCGGCCAACTACAACGCGCTGCTCATCAAGATCCTCGCCGACGAGGTCCCGCCGATCACGTCGCTCGCGCCCGGCGTCGACCCCGCGCTCGCGGAGATCGTTCACGCCGCCCTCGCGAGAGACCTCACGCTGCGCTGGCGCTCGATGGCCGCGCTGCGTGAGGCCCTCGTGCGCTGGGCCGCCGTCACGCCGCGGAGGGTCTCTGCGGGAGACGTCACGCCGAGCGTTCAGCAGTTTCCTCCGCTCGACCTCGCGGACCCGACGCCCGTCTCGATCGCGCCGCCCGAGATGGCCGCCGAGGTGGCTCCGCCGCCCGTCGCGGCACCGCTCTCGATGCCCGTGTCAGGCCCGCGCGTGGTCGCCTCCGAGCCCCTCGAAGCCGCGCATCCCGCGTACGGAACGGGCTCCGCGGCCACGAGCGACGACACCGACGAGGCGCCCCTCGGCGAGGTGGCATCTCCCATCGCGCCCGAGGTGTTCTCTCCGCCCGCGTTCCTCGCGTCGCCCGAGGTGTCGCACCCTGCGCCGACGAGCGCGCCCTACGCGCCCATGGGCGCTCCGTACGCGCCGACGTCGCACCCCGAAGCGACGTCGCATCCGAGTGTCTCGCCGCAGGTCTCGGCGCCGGTCTCGCTGCCCGCTTCGCGCGTCACGGAGCCGCCTCGACGGAGCGTCGGCGCGATCGTGCTCGCGAGCCTCATCGCGCTCGGGATCGTGCTCGGCGGGCTCATCGTCGCGCGCTCGATGCTCACCCCGGCGCGTCGCATCGAGAACGTCGTCGAGGCTCCTCCGAGCGCGCCTCCCGTCGCGGCGGTCTCTGCGCGCCACGAGGAGCACGCGCCTCCCGCGGTGGTGGAGGTGCCCGACGCCGCGGCGATCGAGGCGAGGGTTGACGCATCGACCGCTCCGATCGCGGCCCGCACGCTCGAAATCGCAGACGCCGCGGTGAGCGACGACGCGGGTGACAGGCCGAGGATCGCGAGGGTGCTTCGCCCGGTGATCCGTCCCGTGAGGCCCGAGCCGGTGACGCGCGACCTGCCCGAGTCAGCAGAGATCCGAACGATCTTCAACGGACTGACGCCCGCCGTGCGAGGCTGCATGGGCACGCAGTCGGGCACGGTGCTCGTGGCCGCGACGATCCTCGCCACAGGGCGCATCGAGCGCGTTCAGGTGTCGGCGCCCTGGGCCGGGACGCCCGCCGGTTCGTGCATCGTGGCAGTGGTGAATCGGGCTCGCGTCGCGCCCTTTCGTCAGGATCGCTTCACGTTCTCGTGGCCCTACGTGATCCCCGTCGCGAGCGCGGCTCAGCGGTAGCGCGCGTCGCGGGGGCTGAGGTTGAGCGCGCCCTTGAGCTCACGAAAGCGTGATGCGAGGGCCTGCGCGCTCACGTCGTGGCGCGCCGCGACCTCGCGCTGCCGGGCCGTGGCGCCGTCGACGCGCGCGATGGCGTAGTCGATCGCGGCGGCGGTGACGGCGCACATGCGCGCCCGCGTGGCCGCTTCGAAGTCACGCCAGATGCGGAGCGCGCGCTGGATCTCGCCCTCGGTGGCGCCAGCGCGCCGGAGCTGCGATTCGAGCTGGGCCTCTTCGGGGGCCGTCGAGGTGACGCCGCGGAGGGAGCGGGGTGACACCGTCGCGTCGAGCTTGCGAGGGATCGCGTGGATCGTCGGCGCGCTGACGTCGTGCGTCCGAGACTTCGAAGAAGACTTCGCCGGGGCGCCGCGCTCGAGCCACGTCGCGAGGCTGCGGAGGTCTTCGTGGTCGGGGTGGCGATGGAGGAGCGCGCGGGTGATCGTGAGGGCTTCGGCGCACTGACCGAGGCGGCCGAGGCAGTGGGCGAGGGAGGCGCCCACGTCTTCCTGCTCGGGGCGTGAGCTGTGCGCTTTTCTGAGGTATCCGAGGGCTTCGGAGGGAGATTCGAGGGCGACGTCGAGGAGGTGACCGAGGTTGTGGTTGTACCAGGGGTTGCCCGGTGACAGCGCCACGGCTCTTCGAAACGCCGTCACGGCCATGCGGTAGTTGCGCTGGAGCGCGTGACAGAGGCCCATGAGCGCGTGGGCCGTGTCGTCGTCGGGCGACATCGCCACGACGCGGCGGAGGTGAAGCGCCGCGGCCCAGGGGCTCTCTTCGAGTCGCAGCTCGGCGAGCTGGCGGTGGGCGAAGCGCGACGCGTCGCTGTCGTCGTCGGCCCGCGCGAGGATCTCTTCGAGCAGCTTCACGATCTGCGCGCGCGGCTTCGAGGCGCGGAGGGCCTCTTCCGCGCGGTGTCGGAGCACCCTCAGGTCTCCCTCCGAGCCCGTTGCGTTCATCGGCGCTTGAATAGCCCGCTCGCACGCGTGAGGCAAGGCGTCGGCGACCGCGAAACCAACGGCTCCGCGCGCGCAGCGAGGCTCATGTGCGGTGAGGACGCGCCGACGCGACCCGTCGTTTGTGACAACGCGGATGAAATGCGTTCTCTTCCTCGGCCGTATCATCGCGCTGGAGTCGCGCGTTCGCGGCTCCGCAGAGACCCGTCAGCGCGCCCACCGTCACCACCTGACCCCTCCTCGCGCGCTGAACCCGACCGTCGGGTGATCGTTCGATCAGCCCTCCGATCGCGGCCCCCCGAGCAGGAGGGACAGGTGGTAGCGTCGCCCCGATGATCAAGCACATCCTGACCGCAAGCCTCGCGCTCACTCTCGGCCTCGGCCTCGACGCGTGCGTCGTCCGCGGCGCGCAGCCCGTCGCGTACTCCCCGGGGTACTACCAGGCGCGTCCCGTTCAGACGGTGGTCTACACGCAGCCGCAGCAGCAGGTGGTCTACGCGCAGCAGCCGGTCTACGCGCAGCAGCCGGTCTACGCGCAGCCGCAGGTCTACGCGCAGCCCATGCAGACCACGGTGTACGCCGCGCCCGCGCAGCCCGCGGTGTACGCGCGACCCGTCGCGCCCGCGGTGGGCGTGAGCGTCGGAGGAGGCGTCGGCGTGGGGGTGGTCTCGGCGGGTGGCGGCGTTCGCGTCGGCCTTCCCTGAAGAAAGACCCGGGTTCGGGCGATGCGCCCGCGGCGGTCGGTGATCGACCTCGTCGCGGGCGGCGCCTCCCTCAGCTCAGATCAGATCACAAGAAGCCCGTGCGGCGGTTCTTGCTCTCGCGCTCCGAGGGCTCCTGACCGACGGCGTAGACCTCATCGGCGGCCACGGCGAACTGATGCTTCTTCGAAGTCTCGAGGAGCACGAAGTCTCCCTTGAGCGTCACGCGCACGACGTGGGGAACCGTGAGCGAGCCTCCCTTGTGGCCAGCGTGGACGGTCACGTCCCACTGGTCGCCGGTCTCGTAGGTGTCGCCCTGCTCACGGATATCGGAGAGGGCGTGGAGCATTGAACGCAACAGGTCGCTCTGGGTCATGGGAGGAGTCCCTACTGCCGGTGCGACGCGCGCGTCAAGCGCCCGGGGCGCGCCCTCACGGCGGGCACTGAGGAACGAGCCCGTAGGGCGTCGAGAAGGCCCTGAGCTCGGCGTCGATCTGCGCCATCGTCCGGTCGAGCTCGTTGGTCGTGTCCGCGAGGGCCACGCAGATCCGCTTGTCCTGACCGCAGAACGTGGCGGGCTCGCAGCGCGCCCTCGCCGCCGCGGGGACGGCGTCCATCACGGCCGCGTCGCCGTACATCGGCCGACCGCCGATCATCACGAGCCGCACGTCGGCCACGGGCGCGTCGAGGATCGAGTCGTACGCGTCGCAGCCGCGGTCGGGGATCACCGTCACGTCGGCGTAGCGGCCCTCGACGAGCGCGCCGATCTGCGGCCGATCGATGGCCTGCGCGGCGCGCGAGGTGGCCATCTCGAAGATGTCTCGCGACGTGAGCCGACCGCCCATCGCGGCGCGCGAGAACTCCCTCGCGTAGCGCATCTCGACGAGGAGGTTGGGGCTGCCCGTCGGGGTCCAGTCGGGCGCGAGCGCCACGAGGAGCCCCGCGTCGAGCGCCGCGCCCACGTCCGTCGTTCGGCCGTAGAGCACCATGTTCGAACGCGGCGACCAGATGAGCCGCGCGCGCACCGAGGCCATCGCGTTGAACTCCTCGCGGCCGAGCGCCGTGCCGTGGATCACCACGAGGGGCGGCACGAGGAGGTCCCTCGCGACGAGCATCCCCCACTCGCGCCACGCGGCCTCGTTCACGCCTTCGGAGAGGTGGAGGATGTACGCCGTGACCGTGCCCGCGGAGATGGCCGCGCGGAGGCTCGTCGCGTCGGCGGCTGCCACGGAGGCGATGCCGAGGGTGTTGGTGCGGTGCGTGTCGACGCCGCCGAAGTCGGTGCCGTACTCAACGTTGCGCGCGAGGGTGCGCGTGGCGCAGACGCGGTTGAGCGCGCCCTGCACCGCGGTGGTGCCCGACACGATCGCGCGGAGCTCGCCCCACTTGAGCATCGCGCAGGTGTGCATCGCCTCGTTGGTGCGCAGGGGCTCGGTCACGGCGCGGTACGCCGTCGCGGCCTGCCACTGGTCCGAGTTGCCGTAGAGCATCGGAGGCGTCCACGGCGGGAGGAAGTCGTACTGCGGGTGATCGTGCGTGTTCACGAGGCCGGGATAGATGATCCCCGCGGTCTCGATCACCGTGGCCCCCGCGTAGCCCGCGCGTGTGTCGCAGCGCGCGGCGACGCAGGTGAGGTTGCCCCCCGTGATGAGCACCTCGCCGGGCGAGAGGACGCCCGTCGGCGTCACGACACGACCGCGCAGCACGAAGCGGTCGGCGGCGCCCGGCGTGACCCGCGGCGTGGCCGTCGAGGGCGTTCCACATGTCACGCGACGCTCGGGCGGGAGCGCCGTCGAGACCCCCATGCCGATGCCCGCGGGGAAGGTGCGCGTGACATCTGAGACGGTGACGTCGCGAGGCGCGTCGGTGAGGTCTTGCGCGATGTCTCGCGCCCCGTCGGAGAGGTCGGATGTGACGTCCGCGGCGACGTCGGGGCGGTCGATCGAGACGTCATTCGTGACATCCATGACGGGCGTCGCGTCAGGGCTCTGCGTGTCCGATGGAGGCGTGTCGGTGATCGTGACGTCGGGCGCCGCGACGTCGGGCGCCGCGATGTCGGCGGCGAGGTCATTGCGCGCGTCTGCCGCGACGGAATCGACAGGCGTGTCGAGCGACACATCGCGCGTCGCATCGGACGTCGAGGCGTCGTCGGAGGTGTTGTTGGAGGGCGCCCCTGCGCTGCACGCAAGGAGGCTGAGCGCGGCCGTGAAGAGCGCGATGGGTCGCATCCTGCGATCGACGCTAACACCGTTTTCGACGGTCTGCTGTGGTACGGTCGCGCCCGTGAACGAAGGTCTGGACGGCGAGCGCGCGGGCGTCGGGGTCACGCGGATTCCGCTGCGATCACCGACGTTGCCGCCCGCGACCGACACGAACTGCTACCTCGTGGGAGAGAGGGATTTCTACGTCGTCGAGCCCGCCTCGCCGTGGCCCGAGGAGCAGCGCACGCTCGACGACGCCGTGGCGGCGCGGATCCGTCGCGGCGACAGGCTCATCGCGGCGGTCGTCACGCACCATCACCGCGACCACGTCGGCGGCGCGCGGCACCTGTGCGACACCTTCGGCGTCCCGCTGCTCGCGCACGGGGCGACGCTCGCGAGGCTTGAAATTCAGGCTCCCGGCGATGTCGCGCTCCGCGAAGGAGACGCCCTCGACCCCGCCCTCGCGGCCCTCGACATCGCGGTGCTCCACACGCCGGGACACGCGCCGGGACACCTCTGCTTCTTCTCCCGCGCACACGGCTGGATGATCGTCGGAGACATGATCGCCTCGATCGGGACCATCCTCATCGACCCCTCCGACGACGGCGACATGGACGCGTACATCAACCAGATCCGTCGACTCGCCGCGCTCGCGCCCTCACGGCTCCTGCCCGCGCACGGAGGCCCCATCGACGAGGCCGTCGCGCGGCTGGAGTTCTACGTCTCTCACCGCCTTGCACGCGAGGCCAAGGTGCTCGACGCGGTTCGCGCGCACCCGACGGACCTCGAAGACGTGGTGGCCGGAGCCTACGCGGACACGCCCGGCGCGCACCCCGAGCTCGCACGAAGGAGCGCGGCGGCGCACCTCGATCGGCTCGTGAAGCTCGGTCGGGTGGAGCGCGACAAAGACCGCTGGCGACGCGTGACCTGACGCGCCTCGGAGGTGTATACGCGCGGGCTGATGAACCCCGCTGACACCGACTGGAAGGCCCTCGCCACTCGCTGGATCGAGGAAGACCCCGACGCTTCGACGCGCGCCGAGCTCTCGGCCGTCGTCGAGGCCAACGACCTCGCCGCGCTCGCCGACCGCTTCGGCGCGAAGCTCGAGTTCGGCACCGCGGGGCTCCGCGGCGTGCTCGGCGCAGGCCCCAACCGCATGAACCGCGCGGTGGTCATCCGCACGACCGCGGGGCTCTGCGCGTACCTGAAAGCACAGGTCCCCGACGCGGCCAGGCGCGGCGTCGTGGTGGGCTACGACGGTCGCCGCATGAGCCCCGAGTTCGCGGCCGACGCCGTCGCCGTGATCGCCGCCGCGGGCATGGTCGCGCACCTCTTCGAAGACTTCGCGCCGACGCCGCTCACGGCCTACGCGGTCGAGGCCCTCGGCGCCGCCGCGGGCGTGATGGTCACCGCGAGCCACAACCCGCCCGAGTACAACGGCTACAAGGTCTACTGGGGCAACGGCGCGCAGATCATTCCGCCGCATGACGTGGGCATCGCCGCGGCGATCGACGCCGTGGGGGGCGCCCACGAGGTGCCGCGCGTGACCCTCGACGACGCGAAGGCCAGGGGGCTCTGCGAGGCGGTTCCCGCGTCGATCACGGCGCGCTACCTCGAAGGTTTGAGGGCGCTCTCGCCCTGCGTCGACGCGCCCGCGAACCTCTCGATGGTGTACACGGCGCTCCACGGCGTCGGGGCGAAGCTCGCGCTGCAGGTGCTCTCTCGCTGGGGGCGCGTGTCGTCGGTGGCCGAGCAGCAGGAGCCCGACGGGGCGTTTCCGACGGTGGCCTTTCCGAACCCCGAGGAGAAGGGCGCGATGGACCTCTCGCTCGCCCTCGCGCGGCGCGAGAAGGCCGACGTGGTCCTCGCGAACGACCCCGACGCCGACCGACTCGCGGTGGCCGTGCCTCGCGGAAATGGCTTCGTGCAGCTCTCGGGCAACGACGTGGGCGTGCTCCTCGGGCACCATCTTCTGACCGAGGGCGCGAAGGGCGGCGATCGCTTCGTCGCCATGTCGATCGTGTCGTCGCCGCTCCTCCCCGTGATCGCGCGGGCGCTCGGCGTCCGCTGCGAAGAGACCCTCACGGGCTTCAAGTGGATCGCCAATCGCGCGATGGAGGTGGGCGGTGAGACCGGCGCGCGCTTCGTCTTCGGCTACGAGGAGGCCCTCGGGTACAGCGTCTCGACGCTCGTGCGCGACAAGGACGGGATCAGCGCCGCGTACGTCGTCGCGGGCCTCGCCGCGAGCCTCAAGGCGAAGGGGCAGACGCTCCTCGACAGGCTCGAAGCGATCCACCGCGAGCACGGGTACTTCGTCTCGGGGCAGCGCAGCGTCACGGCGAAGGGCGCCGACGGGATGAAGGCCATCGCGACCACGATGGCGGCCTTCCGCGCGAAGCCGCTCGCGAGCTTCGGAGGCAAGGCCGTCGTGGCCACTCGCGACGTGCAGACCGGGACGGTCACCGACGCGCAGGGCAGGGTCACCGCGCTCGGTCTCCCGCCGTCGAACGTGATCGCGTACGACCTCGAAGGCGGCGGTCGCGTGATGCTCCGCCCGAGCGGGACGGAGCCCAAGATCAAGTTCTACCTCGACCTCTGCGAGCCGCTCTCCGCGAGCGAGTCGTACGAGTCGGGCGTGGCGAGGGCGCGCGCGCGTCTCGACGAGGCCGTCGTGGAAATCACCGCGGCTTCGCAGTCTCGCGGCGGGCTGTAGTCACGGTCAAAGATCGCTGCGCGTCGAGACTCCCGGCGCGCAGCGGTCACGGATTCAGGGCTCGATCTCGCGGAGGTCGTGCGGGATCTTGAGCGTGGGCTCGGTGCGCTCCTGCACCTCTTTGGCTGAGACGCCCTTCGCCACTTCGCGGAGCACGAGGGCCTCGTCGGTCACGTCGATCACGGCGAGGTCGGTGATGATCCGGTGCACCACGCGGCGCCCGGTGAGGGGCAGCGAGCACTCGCGGACGATCTTCGGCGTCCCGTCCTTCGCGGCGTGCTCCATCATCACGATGACGCGGCGGGCGCCGTGCACGAGGTCCATCGCGCCGCCCATGCCCTTGACCATCTTGCCGGGGATCATCCAGTTGGCGAGGTCGCCCTTCTCGCTCACCTGCATCGCGCCCAGGATGGCCAGGTCGATGTGTCCTCCGCGGATCATCGCGAAGCTGTCGGCGCTCGAGAAGTAGCTCGCGCCGGGGCGAACGGTGATGGTCTCCTTGCCTGCGTTGATGAGGTCGGGGTCGACCTCGGACGCGGGCGGATAGGGCCCCACGCCGAGGACGCCGTTCTCGCTCTGGAGCACGACCTCGACGCCCGCGGGGACGAAGTTGGGCACCAGCGTCGGCATGCCGATGCCGAGGTTCACGTAGAAGCCGTCGCGGAGCTCGCGCGCCACGCGCCTTGCGATCTCGTCTCGGTTCAGCATCAGTCCTTCCTCACGGTGCGGCGCTCGATGCGCTTCTGATACCCGGTGCCGCGGAAGATCCGCTGCACGAAGACCCCCGGGGTGTGCACCTGCGCGGGGTCGAGCTCGCCGGGCTCGACGAGCTCCTCGACCTCGGCGATGGTCACCCGCCCCGCGGAGGCGCAGAGGGGGTTGAAGTTCATCGAGCTCGCGCGGAACACGAGGTTGCCGTGGCGATCGCCCTTCCACGCCTTCACGATGGCGAAGTCGCCCGTGATGCCGCGCTCGAGCACGTAGTCGCGGCCGTCGAAGCTGCGCGTCTCCTTCTTCTCGCTGGCCCTGAGCACCGCGCCGCCGGGGCCGTAGAGCATCGGCAGCCCGCCGTCAGCCACCTGCGTGCCCACGCCCGCGGGCGTGTAGAACCCGGGGATTCCAGCGCCGCCCGCGCGGAGCCGCTCGGCGAGCGTCCCCTGCGGCACGAGCTCGACCTCGAGCTCACCCGTGAGGAACTGTCGTTCGAACTCCTTGTTCTCGCCCACGTAGCTCGACGTCATCTTTCGGATCTGCTTGTTGCCAAGCAGGATCCCGAGGCCCCAGTCGTCGACGCCGCAGTTGTTGCTCACCACCCACAGCCCCGAGGTGCCCTTGCGGCGCAGGGCCGCGATGCAGTTCTCGGGGATGCCGCACAGCCCGAACCCCCCGGCGAGCACCTTCGCTCCGTCGGGGATGTCCGCGCACGCGGTGTCCGCATCAGGAAAGACCTTGTCCATCGCCGCGATCACCCTCTCGGCCCGCCTCGATCTCACCGCGGGCGGCGCGGATCGAACACCTTCGCGACCGTGCCTGTCAACGCGCGTCCGCGTCTCCCTGCAACGCTTTCGAGTAACGTACGGTCGAGCTCGGCGTAGAGTGCGCGCGGCGCGGTCGAACGCGCCAGAAGCGAGGCTCGCTCTCCATGTCTGACAACACCGACTACGGCGCCCTGCTCCGCGACGCCCTCACGGCGTCGATCAAGACCGACAACCTCGGGCCCCTGCTCGTCGACGCGCTCATCGTCGTGACGCTCGGCGCGTGCACGCTCGGCATCGCCTTCCCCGCTCTGATGCGGGGATACACCGCGATGTGCCTGCGCATCGCGCGCGGCGAGAAGGCCGAGATCGGCGAGTCGATGAAGGGCTTCGAACACTTCGGCGCCTCCCTCGTGATCGGGCTCCTCGTGCTCGGGCTCACGGTGGTCATGTCGCTCGTCCCCGTGATCGGCACCACGGCGGCGCTGATCCTCGGGACGTGGGTGTGGTGCATCCACGCCGACCGCCCCGCGTCGGGCGCCGTCGACACGCTCAAGGGCAGCATCGACCTCGTGCGCGCGCACCCCGTCGACACGCTCGTGCTCTGGCTCGTCGCGGGCGGCCTGGGGCTCGTGCTCTCGGCCACCGTGATCGGCTCCGTCGCGGCGCTCGCGTATGGCGCGATGCTCACCGCGCTCATGTACCGCCGCTGGTCGTTCTGACGTCGCCTCTCCGCGCGCCGCGCCTCTCGCGGTAGAGTCACACCACACATGAAGTCGTATGCGCCGCTGGCCTTCGCCGCGGGGATCGCGCTCGGGGCCCTCGGCGCCGCCACCGTGACCGCGTGGCGGAGGGGCACCCGCGAGGGGACCTACTGCGTCCGCTGCGCGGTGCACCACGACACCTTCGGCCGACGCGTTCGTGATCGGCCCGGCGCGCTCTACAGCCTCCTCTCGCCGAGCGCGGGCGCCCACCAACACGCCTGGGGAGACGCGGTTTCCGCGCGCGACGCCGACACGAGGACGCTCCAGCGCGAGGCCGCGAACACCGAGCTCGACGACCTCGACGCGATCGAGCGAGACCCCATCGCCATCGCGGTTCTCGTCGAGGCGTGGCGCGATGACCGCGAGCGCGCGGCGCGCTTCACGCGCCTGCTGATCGACCCCTCGGCCCACGTCGATCGCGCCGCGCTCGGGCTCATTCAGCGCCCCGAGACGCCGTGGAGTGACCGCTGGCGCGTCGTCGACGGCTTCGTCGCGTCGTACCGATGTCTCAGCGCCTCGGCCGCGATCACGTGCTCGCTCCCCGTGGGGGCCGTCACCATCGTCGCGTGGCATCAGGTGCCGGGGAGCGTGCTGCGAGGCCCGGTCCCGTGGACCACCTGGACGCCTCCGGGCTTCGTGGCCGCGCCGCGCATGATGCCCATCGCGCCCCCGACGACCCCTGCGCCCGCGCCGTCGCGGCCAATTCCCTCGCGGCCTTCGCCGTCAGGGCCGCAGCTTCAGCCCATCAACCCACCGCTCCAGCCGAGCGATCCTTCGGACGAGGCCGAGCCCATCGTCGACGCGGGTGTGCCTTCGACGGTGGGAAACGCGCGTGAGGTCGACCGCGCCATCGGGCTCGCGCACCAGGGACAGGTCGAGGCCGCGGCGCGCGAGCTCTCGAGGCTCCAGCGCGCGACGCCGCAACCCGCGGGGATCTCGAGGCTTCGCGAGGCCGTCCGTCAGCGCGCGCTCACGCAGATCGACGACCTCATCCTCTCGGGGCACTGCGCCGATGCGCAGCGCTTCGCGAGGCAGCTCCGCTCGGTCGGGTGCACCGTCGACGCGCGAGACCATTTCGGGTCCGCGTGTCCGGCGCCGTGACGCGCTGCGCGCGAGCTTCTGATCGATCGGTGAACGGGGAGTGAGCCTCAGCGGCGGCGGCGGGCGACGACGAGTCCGAGCCCGAGGGCCGCGGTCGCGATCGAGAGGAGCGTCGGGCGCCGGTGCGACGGCGCGCTCGCGGGGGCCGTGGCGACGGGGCCCGTGAGCACGTCGGGGCGACCGTCACCGTCGATGTCGGCGGCGATGGTTCCTGCCGACGCGGCGATGAGCACCGGGGCGTCGGCGGGGCGGTCGTCGCGGGCGTCGAGATGGTCTGCGAGGCCGTCGGCGTCGGTGTCGCGGCTCGTGTCGCGGGCGCGCTCCAGGCGTGTAGCGATGCCGTCGCCGTCGTCGTCGGCGTCGAGGTGGTCGGGGACGCCGTCGCGGTCGGTGTCGCGGTCGCGGTTCCCCGAACGCTCTTCGCGGGTGGGGATTCCGTCGTTGTCGTCGTCGGCTTCGAGGGCGTCGACGACGCCGTCGTTGTCGGTGTCGCCGGCCTCGAGGCTGTCGCGCAGCCCGTCGCCGTCGGTGTCGACAATTGCGGGGAGCGTCGGCGCGTCGGTGTTGCGCATCGCCTGCGCGACCGCCGTCGAGGGGAGCGCCAGGAGCGCGATCGCCGTCGCGAGGAGAGCGCCCTGAATTCGGTTCGACCGGGGGCTGTGTCGGGGCATCGTGTTGCTCTCCTGCGAGGCGGCGATGAGCGCCTCCGCCAACCCTGAAGAACGGCCGCGCCCCCACAAGACTTGAACGATCTCATCGCTTTTTCGCCCCTCCGTCGCGCTTTCTTCGTCGCCCTCCGCGCACGTTCGTTCGCCGACCGCCCGAGACAGCGCGCGGGTCGCTGCGATAGCCTCCCGCGCGATGCGCCCTCGATCCTTTCGGCTCGCCCTCGCTCGCAACGTCGTCCTCGCGCTCCCGCTCGTCGCAGGCTGCGCCACCAACACCGAGGCGCTCCTCGACTCGGGGCTCCCGCCCGTGGCCGACGTGCCCGTCGTCACCGACCTCGGCAGCGATGTCCCCACGCAGCCCGTCACCTGCGGCGACGGCGGACTGCTCCCCGACGGCGCCTGTCGCCCCGACGCTGGCTACTCCGACGCGACCTCTGACGGATCGACCCCGCCGCCTCCTCCGCCCCCGCCGCCTCCTCCGCCGCCTCCGCCTCCGCCGTGCAACGACGTCACGTTCACGTACTCCGACGCGTCGGCGATGAGTGTGTGGGTCTCGGGCTCGTGGGTCCGTTGGGCCGCGACGCCCGCCGCGGGAGCCCTCCCGATGACCCGCGGCACCGACGGTCGGTGGTCGCTCTCGACGCGCATCGAGACCACCGGACGCCAGCAGTACAAGTTCATCATCAACGGCACCCGCTGGATCGCCGACCCCGCGAACCCCACGCGCGTCAGCGACGGACAGGGCGGCGAGAACAGCGTCATCGACGTGTGCGGCGGCCCGACGCCCATGTCGTGCGGCGACCTCACGGCCTTCGACTGGCGCGACTCCGTGATGTACTTCGCCATGACCGATCGCTTCTCTGACAGCGACGGGATGCGCATGCAGGTGAGCGGCGCGACCGACGGCGACGCCACGCGCGGCGCGAGCGGTCAGTACGCGGGCGGCGACCTCGCGGGGCTGCGCAACCGCGTGCCCTACCTCGCCAACCTCGGCGTCACCGCGCTCTGGATCTCTGCTCCCTATAAAGCCCGCGACACGGCCGGAGCGGCCATCGACTCGGCGGCCGATCCGCACCAGTACTCGTCGTATCACGGGTACTGGCCGTCGCCCGACAACGTGAGCTACGCCGACCCGCGCAACCCCACGCCCGCGCCGCGCGTCGAGCCGCGAATCGGCACCGCCGCCGACCTCCGCGCGCTCGTCACCGCGGCGCACGGCGCGACGGCGCCCGGCGGACACGGCATCCGCGTGCTCTTCGACTACGTGATGAAGCACGTCGACGTCGAGAGCGGGCTCTACCGCGCGCACAACGACTGGTTCGTGCGCGACGCCGGAGGGCGCTTCCGCCTCTGCGCCGACGGCGACCTCTGGAACGACGCCTACTGGGGCACCCGCTGCGCGTTCACGAGCTACCTCCCGTCGTTCGAGTACACCAACGACGCGGCGCGCGCGTGGTCCGTCAGCGACGCCGTGTGGTGGGCGCGCGAGTACGGCATCGACGGCCTGCGCCTCGACGCCATCAAGCACGTCCCGCGCGCGTGGCTCACGGACCTGCGCGCGCGGCTCAACCGCGAGATCACCCCCGCGATGGGCTCGCGCTTCTATCTCGTCGGCGAGACCTTCGACTACGACAACCGCGACGTGCTCCGGTCCTTCGTCGACCCGAGCACCATGCTCGACGGACAGTTCGACTTCCCCTTCAAGGCCCGCGTCTGCGAGGCCCTCTTCACGCCCGGCGGACGCCTCGACTCCTTCGCCGGATGGATGCAGGGCAACGACAGCTTCTACGGCACCACCTCGCTGATGAGCACCTTCATCGGCAACCACGACATCCCGCGCGCCATCCACTTCGCGAGCCGACAGATCACCGACTGCCGACAGGGCTCGTACCCCGGCAACTCGTGGTCGATGGACTACCGTCAGCCCACCGACGCGGCCCCCTATGAGCGCCTCGGCCTGGCCTTCGCGGTGATGCTCACCAACCCCGGCGTCCCGCTGATCTACTACGGCGACGAGATCGGGCTCGCGGGCGGCGGAGACCCCGACAACCGACGGATGATGCCCTGGGCCGACAGCGCGCTGAACCCCGCGCAGATCGCGCTCCGTCAGCGCGTCTCGACGCTCGCGCGCATCCGCGCCGAGAACCCCGTCGTCGCGCGCGGCGCCCGCACCACGCTCTCGTCGTCGCAGGACACCTGGGTCTACCGCATGAGCGGCTGCACGGGCGGACGCGACGTCGTCGTCGCCATCAACCGCGCCGACGACGCGCGCATGGTCGCGATGCCCACGGGCGCGTTCACCGACCTCATGGCGAGCGCCTCGATGACCGTGATGGGCGGCAGCGTCTCCGTCCCGCCGCGCTCGGTGCTCGTGTGGCGAGCGCAGTGATGGCGTGGTCTGAGCGCGTCGCGGAGTCGCACGACTTCACCCGCGACGAGCTCGACCCGAGCCGCGGCGAGGCGCTCTCAGAGAACGCGCCGCGACCCAGCACAGACGACGGCGACGACACGCTCGACGGGGTGACCCTCCGCGCGAGCGACGACCTCTTCGGGCTCATGGAGCGGCTCACGAGGGCGCGGCGCTTCGCCGTCGCGCCGAAGCTTCAGCGCGTGTGGGGCGACGACCTCTTCGCCGCTCACCTCATGCAGCTCACGGAGCCCGCCGACTGGCTCGAAGCGACCGCCAGGCACGTCGATGCGAGCGGCGCGCCCCGCAGGCGACCCGCGTGCGACCGCTTCTACTTCCGCGACCCGGCGGCGCTTCGCGCGAGGCTCTCGACGTGGTGGCGCCTCGGGCCGCTCTACGCGGATCACCCGCGGCGTCCGTCGCTCGTCCGCGCGACGCTCGATCCCACAACGGAGCGTCCGGTCTCGGACGACGACGCGCTCCGCGTCTCCGACGCGCTGCGGGCCTACCGCGAGAAGCGCATCCCCTTCGACGACTGCCTCGAGCTCGTCGCGCCGTGGATCGCGCGCGCGCGCTCGCTCCCCGTCGAGGTCGCGGGTCGATGGCTCGCGACGCTCGCGGCGGGCGGAGCCTTCGATGGGGCGAAGGTGGTCACCGCGGAGCGCGAGCTCCAGCCGATCGCGCGAGAGGTCGAGTCGCGCTACGGCACCTTCGTCGCGCCGCTCGTGCAGCGGGTCTTCGGCGATGACCGCTTCGTGGGCTGCATCGCGCGGGGCTGGGAGGGGCGCCAGTGGTTCTCGTTCGCCGCGCCGATGCGCTTCGAGGCGCCCGCCGAGGCCGAGGAGGCCGTCATCGCCTGGTGGCGTCGCTTCGGCGCGCACCAACGCGTCGCGATGGCCTCGCTGCTCCCCGTCGAGGAACTCCTCGCCGACGCGCTCGCGCAGAGCCGCGAGTCGATGGGGGCGGGGTCGATGCTCACGCGCCCCGAGCTGGTCTACCTCCGCAGCGATCCCACCGTGATCCGCGCGATGTTGAAGACCTCCGCCGACGACCGCGCGACCTCGACCGCGACGGAGGTGGCGTACTTCGTCCACCGCTTCGGCCTCGACGTCGACGGGCTCTTCGAACTCGTGGTGAACCGCTGCGGACCCCTGGTGTGGTACGTGCTCATCGATGTGCTCGCGGCCGCGCTGCGCGTGCGGTCTCCGCGGGTGGTGCGGCACCTCGCGCCGCTCATCCGCCGCAAGGGGCTTCGCCCGCTCATCGAGGCGTACCTCACGGGCGAGGGGGCCAACGCGATCGAGGGCCTCCTCGACATGCTCACGATGAAGGGCTCCGCGCGCAAGTTCGCGATCGAGTGGCTCGCGCGCGTCGCCGCCGACGACCGCGGGCGCGCGACGCTCGCCGCGCTGTTGGCGACGAGGGACGCGAAGGTGAAGCAGGCCGTCGAGCCGCTCCTGCGTTGACCTCTGCTTCGGGGGCTGCCCGTCGACGCGCGCCGAGCGACACGGCCCGATTGCTTCCGCCCCGTGATTTGTGGGAGCGTCGCGACCCCTCAACCGCACCGGGAGGCGAGACGCCATGTCGGGTGATGACTCCACGAAGCCAGACCTCTTCGACGACGCCGCGATCAAGGCCATGGATGACCTCTCGCGCGCCCGCCGCGCCCCTGCCGACGCAGGCGGCGCCTTCGGCACCCGCGCTCAGGCGGCAGCAGCGGCCGCAGCCGAGGGGCCGCAGAAGCTCGCGGAGCACGTCGATCACGCCGCGCGCGCGTCGATGACCCACCTCGGCGTCCCCGTGCACCGGCTCATCTCGCTGGAGAGCGGCGGCGCGCGGACCCCCGAAGAGGAGGCGCGCTTCTACGTCGACGGCGCCGCGGCGGGGGGCGCGCCGTACGTCGTCCCCGAGGGCTGGTCGCTCGTGGTCACCGACATCAGCGTGCTCGGGCCCCTCGTCGTCAACGACATGAACCTCCCGATCACCATCCTCTTCGGTGACAACGGGTACCGACGCTTCTCGACGCACGTCCACGTCCGCGAGTCGTGTCACCACCGCCTCGGCGCGGGCATCGTCGTCCCCTCGGGCGCGTCTCCGCGGGTGCGTGCGCCCGCCGACGAGATCAGCGTGCAGCTCCTCGGCTACCTCGTCGAGCACCCCGGCAACGCCGAGGGACAGGCGTAGTCCTTCTGGTGGCATCCGCGGCGTCCGCGACCCCCATCATGAACCCTCCTGATGGCACCTGCGGCGCCCGTGACCCCCACCATGAACCCTCCTGATGGCATCCGCGGCGTCCGCGTGCGCCACCATGAGCCCTCATGATGGCGCCCGCGGCGCCCGCGTGCGGCGTCATGAACCTTCGGAGTCCGACGCGAAGTCCGCGAGCCGATTCCCACGACGAATCGGGACCGCGGCCGGGGCTCACTCCGCGATCACGTCATCGATCGCGGCGAGCACCTCGGGCACCTCGCGCGCGTCGTTGGGCCAGTGCGGCGCGAACCGCAGCACACCATCGGGCACCGACGTCGTCACGCCGCGCTCGCCGAGCATGCGCTGAAGCATCGGCGCGCCGTGCTTGCTTCCCGCGGGCGGAATCACACCGAGGATGCACGAGCGCCCTTCGGTCGAGGCGCTTCGAAGGCTGGTGAAGCCGCGCGCGACGAGGCCCGCCTCGAGCGCGTCGAGGTACGCGTTGACGTGCGCGTGAATGGCGCCCACGCCGAGCGCGCGGAGGAGCGCCGTGGAGGCTTCGAGCGCGTAGCACCCGAGCGCGTTGAGCGTGCCTCCCTCGAACACGTCGGCCCTCGCGCGCAGCGGACGGTCGTACCCGAGCAGCCCCGCGCCCTCGACGAGAAAGCGGAACGGAGCCTCGTGGCTGAGCCACCCCGCGACGTGGGGTCGAAGCGCGGGCGCGAGCGCGGGGCGCACATACAGAACACCGCAGCCCTCGGTTCCCATGAGCCACTTGTGGGAGCCTCCGGCGAGGTAGTCGACGCCCTCGACGCGCACGTCGATGGGCACCGCGCCGAGGCCCTGAATGGCGTCGACGAAGACCTCGGCCCCGCGGTGGTGCGCCCTCGCGGCGATCTCCGCGAGCGGCATGCGAAAGCCCGTCTGAAACTGCACCTGGCTCAGCGCCACGAGCCGCACGCCCGCGGAGAGCGCCTCGTCGAGCGCTTCGAACGCGCGCGTCGGGTCGGTGCGAAAGAGGTCCGCGGAGAGCCACCGGAGCTCGAGCCCGAAGAGCTCCGCCGCGCGCTGCCACGGCGTCACGTTCGCGGGAAACTCTCCCTCGAAGAGCAGCACGCGATCGCCGCGCTTCCACGGGAGACAGAGCGCGACGCAGGTGACGCCCGCGCTGGTGTTGGGCACGAGCGCGACGCCGTCGAGGTCGCCCCCGAGGATCTCCGCGAGCGAAGCGCGCAGCCTCGACCGCTGCTCCACGGTCTGACCGAAGGCGAGCGCGCCGCGCGTCGCGTAGAGCGAGAGCGCCGAGGTGATCGCGCGCTCGACCGGGACCGACGGCGGCGAGATCGCCGCGTGCGCGAGGTACGCGCGCGCCGTGAGCGTGGGGAACAACGAGCGGTCGCCGAGCGCGGGGGTGTTCATGGCGTGAAGGCCGCGGACTCTACGCCCGCGGGAGCGAGAACGAGAAGCGCGCGCCGCCGAGGGGCGAGTCCTCGCAGCGGATGTCTCCGCCGTGCGCCGCGACGATGCCCGCCGCGATGGCGAGCCCGAGGCCCGATCCGCCCCGCGTGCGCCCCGAAGCGCCCTGCCTGTACCGATCGAACACGACCGCCCGCTCGGCCTCGGGGACGCCGCTGCCCGAGTCATCGACGCGGACGCGAACGAACGCCGCTTCGACCGTCGCGTCGAGCCGCACGCTGCCTCCGCGGGGCGTGAACTTCAGCGCGTTCGACAGCAGGTTGTCGACCACCTGCCGCGCGCGCGCGGCGTCGACGCGAACCAGCGCGGTCGGCAGCGGGGCCACCACGAGCGAGATGCGTCGGCGCGCGGCGAGGGGGCCGAAGACCTCCACCGAGGGGGCCACGAAGGCTTCGAGCGCGACGGGCCTCGGGTCGACGGTGAACACACCGGCCTCGAGCTTCGAAGCCGTGAGGATCGAGTCGACGAGCGAGCCGAGGTTGTCGACCGTGCGTCGGATCGTGGCCGCGGCCTCGCGCCGGTCTTCGGTGCGCAGGTCGTCGGCCTCGATCACCTCGGCGAGCATCGAGAGGTTCGCGAGGGGGTGCCTCAGGTCGTGCACGAGCATCGCGGTCTGGTCGCGTCGGAGCGCCGCGAGCTCCCTGCGGAGCCGATGGATCTGCAGCGCCGCCCGCACGCGCGCGGCGAGCTCGCGGTTGTCGACGGGACGGATGAGGTACGCGTCGGCGCCGAGCTCGAGGCCCCGCTCGATCGCGTCGGGGTTGCGCGCCGCCGCCGTGAGGATGAGCACCGCGGGACCGCCGTCGGCGCGCGATCGGATGCGACGGAGCACCTCGATGCCATCCATGCCGGGCATCGAGACGTCGAGGAGCACGAGCTCGGTCGCGCCGCCGTCGCTCGCGAGCTGCCGCAGCGCCGAGGGCCCGTCGGCGGCCTCTCTCACCCGGTGCCCGTCGTCCTCGAGGATCGCGCGGTAGAGGAAGCGGTTCGCGGCCACGTCATCGACGACGAGCACCTCGCCCCCGACGCCCTTCGCGGTGCCATCGTCACGCATTGTCGGTCTTCTCCGCGGAGAGCGGGAGGTGGAGTGTGAAGGTGCTCCCGCGCATGGGCTCGCTCTCGACGGTCACGTCACCGTCCATCGCGCGGGCCATGCGGCGCGAGAGCGCGAGGCCGAGGCCGGTGCCGCCGTACGGGCGCGCGTCGCCGCTGCGCACCTGGTGAAAGTCCTCGAAGAGCCGCGACTGGTCGGAGTGCGCGATGCCCATGCCCGTGTCTGCGATGCGGACCACCAGGCCCCTGGCGGCGCGCTCGACGCGCACGCGCACCGATCCCCGATCGGTGAACTTCGCGGCGTTCGAAAGCAGGTTCAGGAGGATCTGCCGGACGCGCTGGGGGTCGGCTCGCACGCTCGACGCGTCGACGATCTCGCAGGTGACCTCGACGGGCTTGTCGCCGAGCAGGGGGAGCGCCGTCGCCACGCAGGCCCGCACGAGCGGCGCGGGGGTGAAGTCCTCGAGGTGATAGGCCATCTTGCCCGCGTCGATCTTCGCGAGGTCGAGGATGTCGTCGAGGAGCGCGAGCAGGTGCGAGCCCGACGCGCGCATGGTCTCGAGCGCCTCGCGGGCCCGCGCCGAGAGGTTCTCGGTGCGCGACCCGAGGAGCAGGTCAGAGAGCCCGATCACGGCGTTGAGCGGCGTGCGGAGCTCGTGGCTCATCGTCGCGAGGAAGTCGCTCTTCACGCGCATCGCAGACGCGAGGGCCTCGTTGGCCTCGCGGAGCTCCCCGAGCGTCCGCTCCTGCTCGCGGACCCGGTCGCTGAGCTCCGACGCGATGCGCGCGAGGCGGTGATCCATCTCGTAGAAGCTGCGCGACACGTCGCCGATCTCGTCGTCGCGGTCGAGGGGCCTCCCCGTGGGCTCGCGCCGCGCGGCGGCCTCGATGGCGGCCTTGATGCTCCCGAGCGCCGCGCCGATGTCGCGCGACACGAGGATGCCGTACACCACGGCCACGAGGAGCCCCGCGAGCATCGTGAGCACCGCCTGACGGCGCGAGCGGGCGGTGGCCTCGACGACGCGCCTGCGCTGGTCCTCGACGAGCCGCAGCTCGGCGCTGCGGAGGTCGTCGAGCGCGCGCTCGCCGCTCAAGATCACCTGCGCGCCGGGCCTCGCGGCGATGAGGTTCGGGAGGTCGCCCACGGGGCGCTCGCCGCGGTCGGCGCTCTGCCGTATGGCGATCTCCTCGGTCGAGAGCTCGATGTACCGGTTGAGCGAGGCGCGGAACCGCTCGAACATCTGCCGCTCGTCGGGGCGCCCCGCGGTGTCTCGCACCACGCGCAGCGCGACCTCACGGATCGCGTCGATCCCCTGCGTGTAGCGCGCGAGAAAGTCGGGGTCGCCCGTGAGCAGATAGCCCCTCTTGTTGCTCTGGAGCCCCGACACGAGGCGCTGGAGGCGCTCGGTGTCGTCGACGAGCACGACGTCGTGCTCGAGGAGGTCGGTGAAGTGCCCGTTGAGCGCTTCGAACTCGCCGATGGTGCTGATGAGCCCCACGCCGAGCACGGTCGCCACCATCGCGAAGCCGTACAAGATCCGTCGGAGGATCTTGGAGCGCAGGAGCGTCTGGATCGTCTGCTGCATCGTCGCGCGCTCGGAGGGGCGCGCGGACTATACCCGTTTGGTTCACGGCGCGCGCGGCGTCGGACGGAGGTGCGCTCGCACGTTCCTGCGGTGCTCTTCGAGGGTGGCGGCGAAGACCGAGCGGCCGTCGCCTCGGGCGACGAAGTAGAGTGCATCGGTGGCCGCGGGCGCGAGCACCGCTTCGAGCGCGCGCGCCCCCGGGTTGCACACGGGCGTCGGAGGGAGCGCCTCGTGCCGATAGGTGTTCCAGGGGTTTCGCGCGTCGTCGAGCATGGCGGCGGTGATGGGCATCCGCGCCCCCGCGTCGGCGTCTCCGCACGCGGCGAGCGCGCTCGCGAGCCCGAAGCGCGGCGCCGCGAGGCAGCCGTAGACCACCGTGGGATCGCTCTGGAGCAGCCGCGGCGTGAAGTCAGGCCGCGTGAGCCTGTTCCAGAACACCGAGGCGACGCGGGCGCGGTCTTCAGGCGCGCCGGTCTCGCGCTCGACGATGGAGGCCAGCGTGACGATGACGCGGTCGACGTCGGAGGGGTCGGCGCCCGCGATCGCGGAGGCCCTCGCGACGCCGTCGGGATGCGCTGATTTCAACGCGTCGAGGCGGCGAGAGAAGAGCGACGTCATCCGGTCGACCACCGCGTCGGCGGGTGATCCGAGCGGCAGGTCGTACGTGTCGGGGAAGAGGTAGCCCTCCGCTGAAGGCGCCGTCCCCGACGTCGAGATCCCCGCGCGCGCGAGCGCCTCGGGGGCCTCCGTGCGCGCGAGAAAGTCCTCCGCCGCGCACACGCCCGCCGCCTCGAGCCTCCGCGCCACGTCGAAGCGGGTGTAGCCCTCGGGGATCGTCACGCGCGCGAGCCCGCCGCCGCGCCCGAGCGCGCGCAGCACCGCCCGCGGCGAGAGGTCGTCCCTCAACGGGATCATCCCCGCCTTCACGCGCTCGTGAACGCCCGTCACCCGGAGCGCGAGTTCGAACGCCCACGGCCGATCGACGACGTCGCTCCGCGCGAGCAGCGAGGCGAGCGAGGCCGCGTCGACGCGCTCGGGGATCGTCACGCGCACCGCGACCCCGCGACCGCGACGCGGCGTCATGAGGTAGAGCCCCGCGAGCGCGGCCGCCGTCGCGAGCGAGAACAGCGCCGCGAGCGCGAGCGTGACGGCGAGGCGTGGTCGCTTCGTCGCGCGCCGACGGGACGCGGGCTTCGAAGGCCGCTGCGATGCGCGCGGGCTCACGGCTCGTCGGGGTCCCACCCGCTCCCGCCGCGTCGGGCGTCGACGTACGACTGGAGCAGGATCGTCGCGGCCTCGGCGTCGATGCCCGCGCGTCCCTTCGTCCCCCGCGCGACGCGAGCGCGCTGCGCCTGTGTGGTGGTGAGGCGCTCGTCCCAGAGCACGACCTTCGCGGAGATCTTCTTGCGCAGCGCCGCGGCGACGCGTTGCGCGCCTCGGGCCGCGGGTCCCTCGGAGCCGTCCATGTTGAGCGGGAGTCCGACGATCACCTCCTCGGGCGCCTCGCGGGTGATGAGCGCGACGATCGCGCCGAGGGGCGGCGTGTCGGGGCGCACGTCGAGGGTCCCCGCGGGCCGCGCGGGCAGGTCGTCGTCGTCATGGAGGCTCACGCCGATGCGGCGCGCGCCGAGGTCGAGTGCGAGGCGCTTCACGCCGCCGAGTATGTGTCAGCTCCGGCCGCGCATACTAGGATCGCGCGCCTCGTGATGACCCTCGACGACCTCGACCCCTCGACGTGGCGCCCCCGCGACGTCGCCACGCTGCTCTTCGTGCTCCGCGCCGGGAGCGCCCTGCTCATTCGAAAGAAGCGCGGCCTCGGCGCGGGCAAGATCAACGCGCCCGGCGGGCGCCTCGAACCCGGCGAGACACCCCTCGCGTGCGCCGTGCGAGAGGTGCAAGAAGAGGTAGGCGTCACGGCCACGGGCGTTCGCGCGGTGGGAGAGCTGCGCTTTCAATTCACCGACGGGTACGGGCTGCACTGTCACGTCTTCGCGGCCGACGGGTGCGAGGGCGAGGCCATCGAGACCGACGAGGCGACGCCCCTGTGGACGCCGCTCGACGCGATCCCCTACGCGGAGATGTGGGCCGACGACGCGCTGTGGCTCCCGGTGATGCTCTCGGGCCGGGGGTTCTCGGGGCGCTTCATCTTCGACGGCGACCGCATGCTCGCGCACGAGCTCACGATCTTCGACGCGCCCGCGTGACGGGTCAGCGCGCGCCGGGCGGGTGCGGCGCGGCGAGGGCCCAGGCGTTGAGGCGCTCCCGCATGCGGGAGGCGACGTCGCGCCGCTCGTCGAAGAGGTTTCGCGTCTCGCGCGGGTCGCGCGTGAGGTCGTAGAGCTCCCAGGTGCCGCTCTGAAAATCCCAGAGGAGCTTGTACGGAGGCGCGTAGAGCACCCGCGGCTCCTGGCGGTGCTCCCACGTGGGGATGAGCTCGGCGAAGACCTGCTCGCGCCACGCGGGGCTCACCTCGGGCGCAGAGGGCGTGCGGAGCACATCGATCAGGCTGCGTCCGGCGAGGGCGGTGACGGGGCGCAGCCGCGCGTAGTTGAGAATCGTCGCGTGCAGGTCGACGAGCGACACGAGCGACGCGCGGACCCCCGCGGGCGCGAGCGGCGCGCGGATGAGGAGCGGGATGCGCATGGCCTCCTCGTGCATGTCGTTTCCGTGGGTCTGAAAGCCGTGCGCGCCGAGGCCCTCGCCGTGGTCCGCGGTGACGATCACGACGAGGGGCCGCGTCGGGTTGCGCGCGCGCCACGCGTCGGCGGCGGCGAGGATGCGTCCCATGAACGCGTCGGCGCGCGCGACCTCCTCGTCGTAGAGGTCGACGGGCGCGTGCCCGAACTCGCGGGGCTCGGAGAGGTCGCGGTAGGGCGCGTGGGGCTCGAGCATGTGGACCCACGCGAAGAAGTCTGCGCCGTCGTGCGCCTCGAGCCACGACACCGCGGCGTTCGCGGTGCGCCCCGCGTCGGCCTTGAACTCGTCGCCGTGGGCCTGCTCCGCGAAGCCCTGGAGAAAGCCCTCGTGCTGCGTGAAGTAGTCGGTGCTCGTGAAGGCCGCGGTGCGATACCCATTACGTCCGAGGGTCTCGGCGAGGGTGGTGTTGCCTTCGAGGAGCGACGGATGCGCCGCGTCCGGGCCCCAGCCGATGCGTGACGGGTAGCGTCCCGTCCACACCGAGGAGAGCGCGCGGAGGGTGCGAGGCGACGTGGTGTACGCGTGTTCGAAGCGCACGGCGCTGTGCGCGAAGGCGTCGAGGTGCGGGCTCGTGGGGCGGTGATACCCGTAGGACCCGAGGTGGTCAGGGCGCAGCGTGTCGATCGTGAGCAGCAGGAACGACGGACGCGCGCTCGCGGCGACGCCCGTGTCGGCGACGAAGGCCCCGTCGCCCTCGCCGTGAAACGGGCGCGCGTCGGCGCCGGTGCAGTTCTCGTCGACGCCGTTGTTGGGGACGTCGAAGGCCGAGGGGTTCACGGCCGGGTCGTCGTCGTCGCAGTCGCCGCCGTTGAAGAGCGCGCTGGCGCCGTCGTTGTCGACGTCGACGGCGCCCTGGAGCGTGTGCGCGACGACGCCCGCGGCGGCGCTGCGGGTGAGCACCGCGGCGGCGACCGACTGGCTGCGGCCGAGCGTGAGCCCCGACGTGAGGGTGGCGCAGAGCACGAGCGCGACGGCGCCCGCGGGGACCCTGAGCGAGAACGCCGCGCGCGTGCGGCTGCGCGTCGCGCCGATGGCCGCGAGCGAGGTGAGGAACGCGAGCGGGAACGAGCCGAACACCGCGGCATCACGCCAGCAGAGGCGCGCGAGCCACGCGGTGTTGAGCTCCCAGAAGCAGGCCGTGACGAACGAGAGGGCGATGGCCGAGACGATCACGACGACCGCGGGCGAGGCGAGGCGGCCGGCGCGCTCCATGAGCCAGCGGATCGGCGGCGCGGCGAGGGTGACCACGAGCGCCGTCACGGGGATCGCGAGCGCGCACGCGAGGGTGATCGCGAGCGCCATGAGGGCTTGTGAGTGCATGTGCCCGACGACGAAGCGGCTCTCGGGGAACACCGGCGCGATGGCCGTGAACACGCCGAGGATGACCAGCGCGAGGCGCGTCGCGAGGCCCGGGTCGCGCGAGAACCAGACGCGCGGTCCCCGCATGAGCCACCACCAGACGCGACGGAGCGGGACGAGCCTCGCCGCCGCCGCGAGGACGAACTCCGAGGCGACGCCTACGACCGTCGCGGCCGCCGCGAGCGAGACGACGCAGTGCACGACGACGAGCGCGGTCTGCCACGCGAGGAGCCCCTCGCGAGAGGCGAAGAGGCCGTCGAGCGCCCCCGTCACGACGGCCGCGACGCACGCCGCGAGAACGCCCACGCCGCGTGTAAGCGGCAGCGGAGGAGCGGGGGCCACGAGCGACTGGAGGTGAATCACCGGGATCGACGTGGGGCGAGGAGGCGCGCTCTGATCGCGCGGGGGGATCGCGACGCGATGCTCCTCGGGGACCGCCCTGCGCTCCTGCGGAGGCGGGATCGTGGGCGTTCGCGGGGGAGGCATCGGCGCGCGTCGCATCGGCGTGGGGAGCGTCGTTCGCTTCGCTCGGATTTCCACCGGGTCGTCGATGATCGGAGGGGGGAGCGAGGTGATGCGCGAAGAGGACATGCTGCTCACGCTCCATTGAAACGGCGCGTCTCTCGCAACGCTTGAACAAGGCAAAGGCGCGATCCCCTTCGGCCGTCGCCTCATCCGACTGACGGGTTTCGGCGGTCGCTCAAGGCTTTCGTCGGAGCGCCGTTGGAGGTCAGTGAGCGAACCCACGCTCGCCGCACGAGACCAGCGCGGCGACGGGTTCGCGCGCCTCGTCGCGCACCCGCCGACCGCCGACGAGCAACGCCCCATCCTCCCGTCGTCGGCAGAAGCCACAGCGTCATGGTCCGCCCATTCCGCGCGCCGTCACGGCCGCTCGCGTTCGCCTCCGTCGCATGGGTCGCGTCATCCCTGATGGGCTGCGCCGAGGTCGTCACCGTCGGCGAGCCCGCGCCCATCACGGAGCCGAGCGTCGAGGCGCCCGCCCCTGCGCTTGCGCCCGTGATTCCCGAGGCCCCGGTCGTCGCGGATGACTCGCACCTCGAAGGCGTGTGGCACCTCGACACGGGCATCGCGCGGCTCACGATGCAGGTGACGCGTCGCGCGGACGGCGATCTCAACGGGGTTCTTTCGGTCGAGGGCGATGGGCGCGCGTACCCGATCGAGCGCGTCGTCTGGGACGCGCACAAGGGCAGGGTCCGCTTTCACTGCACGCGCGGAGACAACACCTTGTGGTTCGACGCGCGCGCCACGGACGGCGTGCTCTCGGGCCGCGTCGCGTGGTCGAGCGGCGAGACGCCTCCCACGGCCGTCGAGTATCGCACCCACGTCACCGGCTGGAACTCCACCGCGCTCGACCTCACCCCCGTCCCGCGCGCGTTTGATCTGCGCTGGAGCGACGGGCGCCTCGGTCGCCTGCGCATCGACCGCGCGCCCTCGGGCGTCGGCCTCGTCGGCTCGCTGAAGGTCTACGCGAACGTGCGCGCCGGAGCCGCCGCCGAGGAGGAGGAGCGCGACCTCGCCGACGTCCGCTGGGACGGCGCGAACCTCTCGTTCGAACTCGACGAGAACGGGCTCCCGTGGCGCTACCGCGGCGTCGTCGCGGGGCGCTTCATCGCAGGCGAGGCCACCCCAGGTCGCGTCGGCGTGACGCCGCTGCGCTGGGACGGCGCGCGCGCCGAGGTGCTGTCCTACGGCCTCACGGCGCGCACGCCCGCGGAGCACGACGCGTGGGCCGCGCGAGCGCGTCGTCAGATCGCGCTCCTCACGATGGCGGGCAACCCGGCGCCCCTCGCGACGCGCGTCGTGACCATCGCGGATCACGCCGCGCCGATCGCCTCCCGCCGCGCCGTCGCGGCCTCTACGCCGCCGCAGTCCTACACGCTCACCGAGCTCCGCGTCGAGCACGACATCGCCGACGAGCAGGGCGCCGTCCTCGCGACGCGCGTCTCGCACCTCTACGTCGCGTGGCCCAGCACGCCGATGCCGCGCGACGGATACCCCGCCGTGGTCGCCGCGAACGGTCACTACGGCAGCGCTCGCTCGCTGATGGACCCCGACAGCGCCTACGGATACGGCGACGCCTTCGCGCGCAGCGGCTACATCGTGGTGGCCGTCGACGTGTCGCACCGGCCCGTCGCCGACCGCTCAGGGCTCTACGCCGACATCGCCGTGGGCGACGATCCCGTCGCGGGCAACGTCTCGCACCCTTCGATCCACGGCGTCGGCCTCGACAGCGACTGGGAAGAGGACGGCGAGCGCGCGTGGGACATGATGCGCGCGGCGGACCTCGCCCGCTCGCTCCCGCAGGTGAACGACCGCCGCGTGCTCGTCACGGGCCTCTCGATGGGCGGCGAGGTGGCGACCTACGCGGGCGCCCTGGACGAGCGCGTCGACTGCGTCGTGGTCGCCGGCTTCGCGCCAGCCCTCGGCGTCATCTCGCACCGCGCGAACCACCCCTGCTGGCGCTGGACGCACGGCGACGCGCGCGAGTACATCGGCGTCTCGGTGCTCCACGCGCTCGTCGCGCCCCGCCTGCTCGTCGTCGAGACGGGGACGAACGACTACACCTTCTCATCGTTCCGAGCGCCCTTCGCGTCGGACAAGCAGGTGCTCCGCCGAAGCCGCGCGGCGTGGGGCGACCGCGCGTACCGCCTCCTGCACTTTCTCCACGACGGCGCGCACGTGTACCGCACCGGCGACCCCTCGCTCGACCTCACGCCGACCCGCGGGATCTCCGTCCCCGTCCGCGTGGCGCCTGACGCCCTCGGCTCGCTCGCGTGGCAGACCGACGCGGCCACGCAGCTCGCGCCGATGACCCTCTTCGACCTCACGCGCGGCAGCCTCGCGCGCTGATCGCGTCCATTCCCCCTTGCGGCGCGCCTCACCGCGAAAAACGTCGAAGGCCCCGATGACCGTGATCCGGTCGACGGGGCCTCGTCTCAGACGCGCGGTCGCGCCGTCTGAACCCGGCGCCGCGACTCACTCGAGCTCGTCGGTGATCTGGATGTTGGAGCCCTGGAGCTCGCCCGAGGTGATCACGCCCGTGCGCTGGTAGGTCGAGTAGGTGGCGTCGCCGTCGAGCTTCCGATGCTCGGAGCGATCACGGAAGCGGGGTGACGGTCTCGCTTCCGGGCGCGATCGCAGCCCTGATTCCCCGACGCCCGCGAGAGAGATTGCAGCGCCCTCCCACGTAGAGGAGCGTTCGACGCGCATCGTCTGCGAGCATCGAGGGAGACGCGATCGTGGGGTCGTTGCGCGTCGAGAACACGGGCGCTCCGAAGCGCGTGAAGCTGAGCCCGTCGAACGATGCCGCCATCGAGATCGCGAGCGTCGGCGCGACGCCACCGTCCATCGCGACGGGCGTCGAGCGGGCGGTGTAATACAGCCTCCAGAGCGATCGTCCGAGGGCGCCGCTCTCAATCGAGAGGTCAGGGTCATCGAGGGAGCCCGACTCAAATCCGGGCGCGCCGCCGTCGGGGTTCACCGAGGCCCCCGCGGCTCCGAGGACGGGGTCTCTCCGAGGCGTCCGCGGGTCGGCGTCGATGCGCTCGAAGGGCGCGTCGAAGCGAGTCGCGCGCGCGAGCCAGATCGCGCCTCCGCTCACGTACGCGAGCACCAGCGCGTCGCCCTGCGCGACGATCGAAGGGGCGCGCAGCGGCGTGGACTCTCCCGATTCGGAGTTCGCTTCGAGCGCGGAGAGGGGGCGCGCCTCCCAGGAGAGGCCGTCTGCGCTCCGGGCGAGACCGATCGCGCCCGAGGCCGTCGCGTAGGCCATCGCGAGCGAGCCGTCGGCGCGCGCGGTGACATCGGGCGACGAGACCGCTCCGCCCTGCCACGGGAGCGTCGCGGTGAGCACGTCTGCGGGGTCGCTCTGTTGTTGCCCCGGGGAGCGCATCACCAGGCGGGCGATGGCGCGGAGCCCGTCGTGATCGCGCGTGACGTAGAGCGCGACGCGACCGTCGGCGAGGCGGAGCGCCGAGGGCTCGTCGATGAGGCCCGCGAAGTCGACCGCCGCGCAGGTGCGGCCGGCCATCTCGGTCATCGTGAGCTCTCGAAACGGTCCCGTGCGATTGGCGGGGAGCTCGCGGTCTCCGGCGCCGGGAGAGGCGAGCGTCCCGCAGTTCGATGCGAGCGAGAGCGAGAGGAGCGCGGCGATCGTTCGGTAGCGAACCATCTCAGTCGAACTCCGCGCCGAGGGTTGCGCCCGCGGAGAGCACCACGCCGTCCGCGGTGAAGTCTCCGACGAGGTCGACGGGAGAGGCCTTCGCGAACGCGCGCGAGGGCAGCACCTGCGCCGCCGCGTAGACATCGAGCGAGAGCGTCCCTGGAAACACGGCCCCGAGCCGCCGCAGCGCGAAGCCTCCGCCGAGCGTGAAGATGTGCCGGTCGCTGTCGACGAAGCTCGTCACCCCGGGCTGCTCGGGGACCGGCGACGGATCCCACGCGTAGCCCGCGCGCACCGCGGCGCTGTGACGCCCGACGGGCGCCGTGAACTCGGCCCCGACGCGCGTGATGAGCGTGTCGTGAAAGCGCGCGGGCTCCCGCGGCGCCGACGGCGGAATCGACGGCACCCTCAGCGCCCCCGCGAGCTCCGGGGGCAGCCGCAATTCGAGTGAGGTCTGGAGCGTCGAGGTCGGGTTCTCGTACGAGCTCCACCGCGCCCACGTGAGGTCGAGCATCACGCGCCACCTGGGGTTGATGACCCACGCGCCGCCGAGCACCCACTGCTCGGGCTGGTACGCGGCGACCGTGTGCGACGAGAGGCGGTACGTGCCGGGCACGACGATCGACCCGGGGTTGTCGACGGGGCCCGCGACGATGCGCCCTCGCAGCGCCAGATCGATCGAGAGATCGAGCGCGAAGCGCTGCCGCCACGAGAAGGCCGCCGTGACGCCGCGGCCGAGGTCGACCTGCGCGCCGAACTGCGCGTAGCGAACGGCCGACAGGTCGACGTCGACGGCGTGCGAGAGCGAGGTCTCCGCCTGGTTGGTCACCGAGATCACGCCCGAGATGTCCACCGAACCGCGCGTCGCGGCCATGAAGGCGACGCCGCCTCCGAGCCGCAGCCAGCGCACCGGAGAGACCGCCAGCATCGCCGCGATGTAGAGGCGCTGGAGGCGCACGCCGTAGAGCTCCCACCGCGGCTGCCACTGGGGGATCGCCTGCACCTGCGAGAGCCTGTCGTCGGGCAGGTGGAGCCCGATCCCGACCGCGAAGGGCAGGCCGAAGATGCGCCCCGGCGAGGCGATCCCCGCGACGAGGCCGTGCGACGCGGAGACGCCGCTGTCGCGACCGTTCATCGAGAGGTAGGGCTGCGCGTGAAAGTACCCGAGCTCGACGCGAAGCCCTCGGAGGCGCGCGAGCCCCGCGGGGTTGTAGTAGGTCGCCGAGGTGTCATGCACGTCGGCGCTCACGGCGCCCGCGAGCGAGGCCGAGCGCGCGCCGAGGCCGTACATGTCGAGGGGATTGGCGCGGGCTACGGAGGGCGCGAGGGCGAGCGTGAGGGCGAGGGCGGTGGGTGTGCGTCGGGTCATCGCGGGGCTCAAAAAGTCACCGAGGCCGTGACGCCGAGGTGCCACGCGACGCCGCCGTAGCGCATCGCCACACCCGTGGCAGAAGTGCCTTCGCGCGAGGCGAGGAGGTGCACCTGACCGAAGCCGTCGAGGGAGAAGCGCGTGCCGTCGCCGCCCGTTCCGAGGCCGAGCCCGAGGGCGATCACGTGCCGATCGGTGTCGAGGTACTGCCTCGTCGCGATCGGCGCGGGCGCGGGCGAAGGCTCGTAGAAATAGCCTCCGCGCGCTGAAGCCCAGGGGCCACCTTCGAAGGTCCACCGATGCTCGACGCCGAGGCGCGGGACGACCGTGTCGGAGAACTCGGGGGCGGGCGGCGGGCGGCTCGACGCGGTCGTCGCCTCGGCGGGGCCGGGGTAGTCGCTCCAGCGCTTGCCGGTGACGCCGAGGGCCACGGTCCACCCGCGGCGCTGCCACGACGCCTCGAGCTGGAGCTGCGCGGGGTCGTACTGCGCCACGCCCGCGATGTTGAGCGGCGGCACCGGAATCCCGAGCTCGGGCGCCGAGATCACGACGCCGAAGCGCGCCGCGAGGGTGCCGCGAAAGGTGGCGCCGAACCTCCACGCGCCGCGTTCGAACGACGCGCCGACGACGGGCGCATACGACGCGACGAGCTGGTCGTCGATGCGCGACGTCGATCGCCCCGAGGCGTCGTTGGTGACGAGCACCGAGCCCGTGAGCGCCGCGAGGGCCATGAAGCCCGCGCCGACGCGCACGCCGTAGCCCACGTCGACGCCGAGTCCGGCTTGCACCGCGACGGACTGCACGCGATCAGGGAGCGCCACGAACTGCGGCGTCTCGGCGCCGATGATGCGCCCTCGCACGACGACGTTGGTCGGCGTGAAGAACCCGAGCCCGATGCCGACGCGATCACGCAGCACGCCGCCGAAGGGGAGCGGAAACGACAGCCCGATCACCGTCGCGGAGCCCGGCGCCGCGGGGAGGTACGCGCCGTCGAGCGAGAGGTCGAAGCCCGTCGCGACGTAGCCGAGCGTGAGCGATCGATCGCGGGCGCGCGAGAGCGCCGCGGGGTTGGCGTGCACGGCGCCGTAGTCGTCGGCGTAGCTCGCGCCGGTGCCTGCCATGGCGACGTGGCGCCCGCCGAATGAGAACAGGTCTTGCGGCGAGGCGGCGGCCGACGCGGGCAGGAGCGCGAGTGCGATGGTTGCCACCGCGCGCGGCGTCGTTCGTCCCATGGCGCGCGATGCTATCACCGGCCCCCGTCGCACCTACAAGCGGCTTGCGGCGCGGGTGTCGAGGCGCGTAGGGTCTCGCGCCATGTCACGGCGGCGCGTTCTGGTCATCACGCCCACCTACAACGAGCGAGAGAACCTCGAGACGTTCGCGTCGCTTGTGTTCGCGGTGGTTCCCGAGGCGCACATCCTCGTGGTCGACGACAACTCCCCCGACGGGACGGGCGCCGTCGCCGACGCGATGGCGGCCTCCGATCCGCGCGTCCATGTGATGCATCGGCCGGGCAAGATGGGCCTCGGGAGCGCCTACCTCGCGGGCTTCGCGTGGGCCCTCGCGCGCGAGTACGACGTCGTGTTCGAGATGGACACCGACCTCTCGCACGACCCGAAGTACATGCCCGCGATGCTCCAGGCGATCGAGGTCGGCGGCGACATCGTCATCGGTTCGAGGAACATCCCCGGCGGCGGCGTCGAGGGGTGGGGCCCCGGTCGGCACATCCTGTCGAAGGGCGGGAGCATGTACTCGCGCACGATCCTCGGCATCGGCGTGCGCGACCTCACGTCGGGCTACAAGGCCTTCACGCGGCACGCGCTCGAGGTGATCGACCTCGACGCGGTGAAGAGCAACGGATACTCGTTCCAGATCGAGCTCACGTACCGCGGGGTCTGCCGCGGGCTGAAGGTGGCCGAGGTGCCGATCACCTTCGTCGACCGACGCGCGGGGCGTTCGAAGATGTCGCGAAAGATCTTCGCCGAAGCGATCGGCATGGTGTGGAAGCTCCGCGCCGACGCCGTGCTCGGCAGGCTCTGAGAGACCGCTCGCAGCGCCCGGAGAGGGGAGCGCGCGCCGCGAGGTCGGCGGATCGTGGGGGGCGGGGAGGCGCGGTCACGTTCGGGTGACCGCGCCAGCGGGCGGGGAGAGCGTCTCTGTCAGAGCGCGGGGTGCGCGGTCGCGACGGAGAACGAGCGGCCGGGGCCGTGGCAGGTGGCGCAGGCTTCGGCGCCCGTGCTCGTGGTGTTGAGCTGCGCGTGCGCGAAGGTCGACGGCGCGTCGTGGCAGGTGGTGCACGCGCGCGCGGTCGGCGTCGCGAACGTGTTGGGCGCGTGGCAGGCCGCGCAGTTCGTGATCGGCTGCGGGAAGCGCACGTCGTTGAAGTTCACCGAGCCGATGGCGAAGGTGCCGCCAGCGACGACGCTCGGGAGCTGCGCACCCATGTGGATGCGGTGGATCATGTTCTGGAAGTTGAGCGACTGCGTCACGCCGGTCTGGCCGGGGACCGCGGCGGTCAGCGTCGGGTTGTGGCAGAGCGTGCAGTACTGCGCGCTCTGGCGGCTGCCGCCGTGGAACGCGAGCTGGTCGTGGCAGGCGTTGCAGCGCGACATCTGGACGATCTCGCGGCGCGGCGTCGCCGTGGTGCCCGTGACCGCGAAGTTGAACACGGGGTTGTTGCCGCCGTGCGTGACGCTGGCGGCGGTCGTGCGGATCTGCGTCGCAGGGAGGTACTCGAAGCGCGACGCCTGCATGCCGATCGACCAGGTGCCCGTCGCGGTCAGGGGGATGATCGCGGTCGGGGGGAAGGTCAGCGAGTAGCTGCCCGGCGTGGCGCCGGCGACGAGGGTGCCCTGCGTGCCGGTGATCTGCGTGGCGGCGTAGTCGGTGCCCACGGGGCCGTTCAGGTAGAAGCCGAGGCTCGAGATGAAGCCGTTGGCCGCGGACTGGGGCGTGTTCGGGACGCCCGACGCGGCGACCGACGTGAGCGGGAGCGTGTTCGCGGTGAAGGTCCAGGTGTCACCGACGTTGGCCGTTCCGGTGGCCGAGAAGTTCAGCGTGAGGTTCGACGACGGGAGGCTCGTGGCGAAGCCGCTGGTGTTCGTCGCGTGGGGCAGGAGCACCGGGCCCCGGAGCGTGTAGGTCGCGGCCGAGACGATGGGCGTCGCCGTCGCGGGGATCGTGGTCGGGAGCACCGCGGGCGGCGTACCGATCTCGGTGGTTCCGTCGTTGAAGCTGTACACGAACGTGAAGGTGCCATGCGCTCCGCCCGCGACGCCGCGGACGCGGACGCGATACGGGCCAGGGATGCCCTGGATGGCGGCGGCGATGCCCGTCACGCGCATGGTCACGGTGCCGGTGCCGGTGAAGGCCACCGCGGAGTTCGTCGGGAGCGCAGGCACCTGAGCGCCAGCGCGGTCGTTGATGGTGAAGTTCACCGTCGGCGCGCTGCCCGGCGCGGTGTTCGTCACGCTCGTGATGGCGAAGGCCACGGTGGGAGCGCCAGGGCGGCGGTCGATGGTCGCGTGGGCCGTGCGGATGCCCGTGGGCGACGCGGCGGTGCCGGTGTTCTCACGGTGACAGGTCAGGCAGTCGGCGTCGGCCGCGGGGCCCGCGGGGTGCGCGATCTGGTACGGGAGCGTGGGCGTCCCGGAGCCGAAGTACATGTTGTTGTGGCACGAGTTGCAGATCGCCGTCGTGGGACGGGTCGCCCAGCGCGCCGCCGTGGGAGCGTCGGTCGCGGTCTCGTTGTGACACATGGTGCAGTTGCGGAGGTCCTGCGGGAGCCCGACCTTCGAGAAGTCCTGGCCGGCGAGGCGCAGCGGGACGCTCGGGGTCGCCCGCACGCTCGGCATGTTCGCGCCGCGGTGGATCTGGTGGATCATCGATCCGAACTCGAGGGTCTCGTGCGTGCCGGGGGCCTGGAGTTCCTGCGTGTGACAGCGCACGCAGAGGCGGACGTCGATGCGGCCGCCGCCGTGGGCCGAGATGCGGCCGTGGCAGGCGTTACAGCCCGTCGACTGCGAGACCGCGAGCACGCTCGACGGCGTTCCGCCGCCGGGGACGACGTCGAACACGGCGTTCGCGACGGAGGCGGCGTCATTGGAGAAGATGCCAGGACGGCGCGCCTGGACGGCGATCGAGAGCGTGCGCGACGGCGAGTATCCCGTCGGGAGCGCCGTCGCCATCTGGTAGGTCCACGTGCCGTCGCGGTTGTTGGTGAGGCGATCGGTGGCCACCGTCGGCGCCCTGACCGCGTAGTCCATGCAGGTGATCGTGTCGGCGGCGTTGGGGGCCGGCGCTGCGCACGTGGTGAAGGCGCGGTAGCGCAGGGGCGCGGGCGGCGTGGCCGTGTCCATCACGACCTCGCTCGCGGCGAACCCGAGTCGATCGGTCTCCGTGGGCGGAAGGAACTGGTTTCGCGAGTCCCTGAGGGAGAAGTGCACGCGCACGATGCGGTCCGTCGAAACGTTGACGTCCAGCACCGTGACCGTCAGCCCGTTGGCGGGGATGCGCCCGGGATCTCCCTGCGCACCCGCATCACCCTGCGGTCCCACGGGGCCCACCGGTCCCTGCGGCCCCTGCGGACCCGCATCGCCAGGCGTTCCGGGCGTTCCGGGCGTTCCGGGCGTTCCAGGCGTTCCGGGCGTTCCGGGAACCCCCGCTTCACCCTGCGCGCCAGGGGTGCCGGACGTACCCGCCGGGCCCACTTCGCCGGCGCATGCGGCGGTAAGGGCTCCGACGAGGACTCCGGCACCGAGTACCCTCATATATCGTCTCATTGTCTTCTCCGTCTTCCGAAACCAGAAGCAACCTGCCGCAGCGATCGAAGCCGACCTCCGCAGGCAACGCCGCCCCCAGCAATAAACATGCGCCTTCGTTTCGACACTCAACGCCGCAAACGTGACGCTTGAGAGCACACGCTCGTGCATCGACTGCATTCCGCGAATGCAGCAGGTTCGCAGCTCCGTAGGGCTTGCGGCGTGCTGGGTGACCCGCACGATCGGTGTGCTGAGATCGTTACAGGGCTCGCGGGAGCGGGCGGGCCGCGGACTTTGAGCGAAAATTCACTTGATGCCGGGTATCCCTCGACCGCCTCGTGATCGCGTCGCGCGCGTCGCTGGGGTATGACGGCGCCGCGCGGCGCGGTGCTCCGCGCTGTGGCGATGAGGAGCGGAGAGACGTATGGGCTATGGGGATTACAGCCTTCAGGCGCACATCGCGGTGACGCAGGCGCGCGAAGGAATGTCTCAATCCGAGGTGTTCACGCAGGGGGCGCTGCACCCGAAGATGAACCCTCACGGGGTGAAGGCGAGGGAGTGCCGCGACAGCGCAGCCCACCCGTCGTCGCTCGGGGTGATCTTCGCGCTCGACGTGAGCGGGTCGATGGGCGAGGTCCCGCACGCGCTCGCGACGCGCACGATGCCGACGTTCATGGAGCACGTCACGACGCTGTCGCCTGACGCGCAGGTGATGTTCATGGCCGTCGGCAACGCGTACACCGACCGCTCGCCCCTCCAGGTCGGGCAGTTCGAAACCGAGGCCGCGGCGATCGATCGGTGGCTCTCTTCGATGCACATCGAGGGCGCTGGCGGCGGCCTCGGCGAGTCGTACGACCTCGCGATGCTCTTCGCCGCGCGACACACGGCGATGGACTGCGATGAGAAGCGAGGGAAGAAGGGCTATTTCTTCATGACCGGAGACGAGCCGCCGTTCTCGCACGTGAGCGCCGCGACGGTCTCGAAGGTCCTCGGCGACGCGCTCCCCGAGCCCATGGACATCTACGCGGTGACCGAGGAGCTCCAGCGGCGCTTCTTCGTGTTCTTTCTGATCCCCGACAAGGAGCGCAGCGCGCGCGAGGGCGTCGCGGGGATCTGGGCCAACATCCTCCACGAGCGGGCCCTCGTGCTTGAGCACCCCGACGACACCGCCGCCGCGTGCGCGCTGCTCGTGGGCATCACCGAGGGGACCCTCGCCGACGAGGCGGCGATCGAGCGCCACGTTCGAGGCGCCATGCGGCTCTCGGGCGCAGAGGCCGAGCGCCTCACGCGCGCCGTCGCGCCCTACGCCTCCGCGCTCGCAAAGGGCCCCATCGCCGGGCCCACCCGGATGGGGGAGCGCACGGACCCGGGCTTTCAGGGCTGAAGGTCCGTCGCTTCAAAGCACCGTTAATCCAAAACGCCAACCGGTGGACCGGCGGATCTTTGAAGGTCGGAGTCGGGAATTCGTCTGGGACGGACGATTTTTCGAAGGCCGCGCCTGAATTTCTCCTCCTCAAGACATCTTCCTCTGGATGAGTTGGATCACCGACCCGACGTGGCGGTCTGTGGTGGGCGTCGCGCCTCGGGGCGTCGACCGCCCCCGCGCGGCTCGTCACCGACGCGCGCGAGGCCGGAGGCGGTGGTCTCACCCCGCGCAGGAGCGTGCGATCGCCCGTGCGAAGGTCTGGAGGTGCTGCGCCCCGCGATCCCCCCGTCGCGCCGCGCAGCGTCGAGCGCAACACGCAATCCCCCCATTGCGTCGCAGGCGCGCGCGTGGCCTCCGAGAGACCGTCGTCACGGACGATCGTACGCTCCTGCGCGGGGTGCTGCGCGGTCTTGTGCTCGGCGCGCGCGTCCCGTAGGTTCCGGGGCCCTTTTCTGGAGGCTCCGATGCGTTACTCACGGTCGTTCATCCCTACGCTGCGCGAAGATCCCGCCGAGGCGCGCAAGAACCCCTCGCACCGACTGCTCCTGCGCAGCGGGTATGTGCGCCAGGTGGGCGCTGGGATCTACGAGTTTCTTCCGCTCGGCCTGCGCGTGCTGAAGAAGGTCGAGGGCATCGTGCGCGAGGAGATGGACCGCGCGGGCGCGCTCGAGGTGATGCTCCCGGCGCTCGTCCCCGCGGACCTCTTCAAGGAGACGGGGCGCTGGGACCTCTTCGGCTCGACGCTCTTTCGTCTGAGAGATCAGAAGCGCAACGACTATCACCTCGGCCCGACGCACGAGGAGGTCATCACGGACATGGTCCGCAGCGCCGTGCGCTCGTACCGACAGCTCCCGGTGAACCTCTACCAGATCCAGTGGAAGTACCGCGATGAGGCGAGGCCCCGCGCGGGCCTCCTGCGCTGCCGCGAGTTCCTCATGAAGGACGCGTACAGCTTCGACGTCGACGAGGCCGGGGCGCTCAAGAGCTACCAGACGATGCGTGAGGCGTACGTGCGCATCTTCAAGCGCGTGGGCCTCGACTTCCGCATCGTGGCCGCCGACTCGGGCGCGATGGGCGGCAACACGAGCGCCGAGTTCCAGATCCTCGCGGAGACCGGCGAGGACGCCATCGTGGTGTGTACGAAGTGCGAGTACGCGGCCAACGTCGAGGCGGCCACGTCGAAGCGCTCCGAGGCCGAGACCGCCGTCGCCGCGTCGACGGGCGCGAAGGCCGAAGAGGTCGCCACGCCGGGCAAGAAGACGATCGAAGAGGTGGCCGAGTTCCTCAAGGTCGACGCCTCGCAGACCGTGAAGGCGGGCGCGTACCTCTACGGCAAGGGCACCGGCGACGCGGGCCAGCTCGTGATGGTCTTCGTGCGTGGCGATCGCCGCATCAACGAGGTCGCCCTCACGCGCGAGACGGGCGCGACGTGGCTCCGCCCCGCGGAGGACGAAGAGCTCTCGGAGCGCGGCGTGCTCGCGGGCTACATCGGCCCTTCGAAGCTCTCGCCCACGGTGTCGCGCGTGCTCGTCGACCGCGAGCTGATGTCCGCCGTCGACGCGGTGGTCGGCGCGAACCGCAACGGCTTCCACCTCCGTCACGCGAGCGTGCCCGAGGCCGTCGAGGCGCTCGTCGACCGCGCCTCGTGGGTCGACGTCCGCGCCGTCGGCAAGGGCGACCTGTGCCCCGAGTGCGGCGCTCCGCTCGATGAGTACAAGGGCATCGAGGGCGGGCACATCTTCGTGCTCGGCACCCACTACACGTCGAAGATGAAGGCCGCCTTCCTCGACGACAAGAGCCAGGAGCGGCTCATCGTCATGGGCTGCTACGGCATCGGCGTGTCGCGCCTCGTGGCCGCCGCGATCGAGCAGCGCCACGACGACGCGGGCATCCGCTGGCCCATGACCATCGCGCCCTACCACGTCATCGTGACGGCCCTCCAGGCCGACGGCGCCGTGGCCGAGACCGCGGAGCGCCTCTACAACGAGCTCACCGCGCGCGGCGTCGAGGTGCTCTTCGACGACCGCGACGAGCGCCCCGGCGTGAAGTTCAAGGACGCCGACCTCCTCGGTATTCCGCTCCGCCTCACGGTGGGCAAGAAGACCCTCGAGCAGGGCAAGGTCGAGCTGAAAGCGCGCACAGAGAAGGACGTGCAGCTCGTCGACGTGAGCGCCGCGGTGGAGCTCATCTCCGCGCGTGTCAAGTCTGAACTCTCGCGCTGATCCCTTTCGTAGTCGTTTCTGCCCACTCCCGACCACTCCCACCCGAGATGATATGCGCATCCGGTGCACGCGCCGCGTTCGTGCTTGTTGTCGGGTGCGCGCCGCGTGCGCGTGCTGGGTGAGAAGACCATTGCTTCCCGGGGTTTTCGTGCGTCGAGGCCAATGGTGCGCGCCGTGCTTTGGCGCATCCTTTTCGACACCGTCGGCGTTCGCCGCTCTGTGTCTTGCAGCATGAGGAGAGGGCGATGAGACGCAGATCAATGGAGAGGGTCCTCACCGGAGCGGCGCTGGTCGCCGCGCTCGCGGCGTGTGCGGGCGGCGATCCGGGCGCCAACGGAACGGGCTGCGCCGTGACGTCGAACAGCGACGGCACGAGCACCATCCGCTGCGGCGACGGGACGTCCGTGACGCTGCGCAACGGCCAGAACGGCTCCAACGGCGGCAACGGATCGAACGGCGCGAACGGCATGAACGGCCGCTCGTGCACCGTCTCGAGCAACGACGCCGGGATCCGCACGATCACCTGCGACGACGGCACGAGCGTGCAGGTGTCCAACGGCTCCAACGGGACCTCGTGCACGATCTCGACGGACATCGACTCGGGCGTGCGCACGATCCGCTGCGACGACGGCACCACGACGCGCGTCAACGACGGCCTGCCCGGCACGAGCCCTCGCGTGACCGACAACCACGGCACGCCGCGCCTCATGTCGACGGGCGCGTACGCCAACGGCGCCAAGGTGCTCGCGCGCGCCGCGATCACGGGCGCGACGGCCGACGCCTCGGGCCGCGTCACGGTGACCTTCCGCGTGGCCGATCAGGCGGGGCGCCCGATCACGAACGTCCCGTCGATCACGGCGAACATCACGAAGCTCGTCCCCGCGGGCGCGAGCGACTCGTCGAACCGCTGGGTCGCGTACATCTACCGCACGCAGACCGTGACGGGCACGGGCTCATGGCCGGCCTCCGCGGGCACGGTGGCCGTCCAGGCCAATCGCGAGAGCAACGGGATGCTCACGAACAACCGCGACGGCACGTACCAGTACGTCTTCGCGACGAACCTCTCGACGGCGATGATGGGCACGACGCCCATCACGTACGAGCGCAACCGCACGCACCGCGTCGTGATCATGATGGGCGGCGCGACGGGCGCGACGGCCGACGCGTTCTATGACTTCGTGCCCGACGGCACGGCGATCACCGAGCGTCGCGAGATCGTGCAGACCTCGACGTGCCAGGGGTGCCACGGGGTGAACGAGTTCCGCGGGCACGGCGGCGATCGCCTCTCGGTGGAGTCGTGCGCGAGCTGCCACCTCCCCGGCAGCATCGATCCCCACAGCGGCAACACGCTCGACCTGGCCGTGATGATCCACAGGATCCACGCTGGCGGCGAGCTTCCCTCGGTGCGCGGCGCCGACGGCATCCTCTACGACAACCCCGCGACCACGGCGAACGAGGCCGCTGACAATGGCCGCTACGCCATCTGGGGCTTCGCGGACACGCGCCTCTCGTGGGAGCACGTGGAGTTCCCCGCGGTGCTCGCGAACTGCACCGCGTGTCACCGCGGCACCGGCGCGCAGGTCGACAACTGGAACACCCGCCCGTCTCGCGCCGCCTGCGGCTCTTGCCACGACAACGTGAACTTCGCGACGGGCGCGAACCACGGCAACGCGACGATGATGCCCGGGCCGCAGACCAGCGACTCGACCTGCACCACCTGCCACCGCCCCACGGGCGGCATCGCGCCCATCGTCACGCACCACGACTTCGTGCGCTCGAACCCACAAAACATCGCCGAGTTCAACGCGACGCTCTCGATGACGCCGCCCGCCAACGGTCGCTTCTACGTGGCCGGTGAGGCCCCCGTGGTGAGCATCGTCCTTCGTGACGCGGTGACCGGCGCGCTCGTCGACCACACGACGCTCAACGAAGACCCCACGGCCGAAGGCTGCCCGACCACGTCGGCGACCTGCCCGCCTCGCGACGGCCTGCTCCGCACCGCGGCGCTCTTCGTCCACGGCCCGCGCGCTCACCGCATGCCGGTGCTCACCACGGCCGCGCGCTCGCAGGTCATCGCCCCCGCGGCGGGCCCCTACAACCTCTCGGGCACGGGCG
>JBPOHC010000030.1:0-16407 GCA_052035985.1 Myxococcota bacterium
CGCAGTTCATTTTCAGCGCGTGTTGCCGCGGGTTTCGAACCCGCGGCTGGGCGACGAGGTCCTGCAGGGCTCAACGCGACGCGGCGCTGGCAGTCTGAACGTCAAGACTGCCCGATCGCACGTCGAAACTGCCCGATCGCATCTCGGGGAGGCTGCTCTGAGCGACGAGACTGGCAGTCTGAATGACGAGACTGGCAGTCTGAATGACGAGACCGGCAGTCTGAACGGAGCGTCGGTCAGGCGGGCGTCGGCGTCGGCGGGGGCGGATCGGCGGCGGCGCTTCCCCGGCCGAAGACGGCGCGCGTGGCGGGGCTCGGGACCAGCGCGGGGATGCGCTTGTTGCCGGACCTTTCGCGCGCGTTGATGAAGGCGTTTCGGAGCGCGCGCATCTCGACGAGCACGCGGCCTTCGAGGGGCGAGATCTCGGCGCTGTCACGGTCGGTGGAGGTGTTGCCGCGCTTCGCGGTGGCGGCGCCGGTGAGCGTCGCGGCGGCCTCGCGGGCGCGCTTCGCGTCGTCCGCCGTGAGCATGTGCGTGGCGACGAGGGTGCGAACGAGCGGATCGACGTGGACGAGCCACTCGTCGAGGAGCCCCGCGAGGCCGAGGAGCGCCCCCGAGACGCTGGACGACGTCGGCTCCGCGAGGCGCGTGTTGAGATCGTCGGTGAGCCCGGGGTGACGGCCCGCGGTCTCACGCAAGGAGGCGCGGAGGTCAGAGAGCGCGGCCTGCGCGAGGGCCTCTGACGATGTCTTCTGCTGAGAGAGCTTCGAAGCGCCGCGCTTCTTCGCACGCTCCGCCTCGATCGCATCAGCGAGCGTGAGCGTGCAATGGCCGAGGAACGCGAGGCGGGCCTTCGGGTACTTCACCAGCGACGCGAGGGGGCCTTCGAGCGTGGGCCTCGCGGTCTGGAACCACCCCCAGGCATCTCCGAGAATGGCGGGTGCGCGCGTCTGCGCGGCGAGCGAGAGCGCGTACGCCTCGGGGTACTGGCTCGTCCACGCCGCGACTTCGAGCTCCGTGGGCTGCGGGAGCGAGCTCACCGCGGTCGCCACCTGAGCCACATCGATCTTCACGTCTCCAGACTGCTCGGCCTTCTCCTTTTTCGGGGCGGTTCTCGTGTTGGTTGGGGGTGACTTGTCGACTGTCCTGGGCTTCGCCATAGCCCGTTACGGTAGAAAAGCCCCGCGCAGCCCCGCAAGCGCGGAGTGCGCAGCGCGACGAATCTGCGCTGAAATCGAAAAATGCAGAGAAATCGTCGTAGACGGCGGAAAAGTGCCCTTGTCGAGACATCACCTTGATGTCGAAGGACACCCCGTTCCCTGTGAGTCTGCCTCTGGCGCGTCTGCTCCCTGCGATTGGCGCCCGAGGCGTCCGAGCGTGAACATGAACGAGTACACCGCACGCTTCGGGCTTCTCTCTGCGTTCTGCGTCGTCTCCTGCGCGTCGGAGCGCGTGACGGGCGTCACGGTCGACGCGACCGTGGAGACAGACTCCAGTGTCATCGACGGCGGCTTGCTCCCACCTGATTCCGTAGGAACTGACGCCGGGTGCGCCGCGCTTCAGGCGAGCGCGCTGTGCGGCGGACGGAGCGGTCTCACGTTCGCGTATCAGGTGCTCGTGGACATCACGCGGGTCGAGCCGGGGAGCGAGGTGCTCTGGGACAACGGCGCGACGTTCTTCATGCTGCGTGGCGATTGTCGGTATTGGGCGCAGGAGAGCGTTCGAAACGAGCTGCGAGAGGGCGTCACGACGCCAGAGGAGGTCGAGCGGCGATTCAATCTCCCGCGCCTCTGCGGTACGCGCGGGGTGTTTCGTGGAGCGTCTCGCGACGGAGCGACGGTTCGGCTCGCGGTTCCTGGCGCCATGATCGACTGCCTCGACGGCTGTTCCGGCGGCGCGGTCACGCCGACGCTTCGGCAGGCCGCCGACGATGCCTTCGCTGCTACGCGCGCTTTCTGGGAGCAGGCGACACCCGTCACCGGCGGGTATCGACTGCTCGCCGTGTCGGGTGTGACACCCGCGCCGACGACCTCTGCCTTCGCCTGGCCGCTCTCGCGCTCTCTTTCCTCCGTCTCAGTCTCGATCGAGCAGGCGGTTGATCTCGACGTCGGCTCGGGGCATTCGATCACCGATCCCACGGAGGTCTCGTCGCTCGCGGATCTCCAACGGCGCTTCCTCGCGCTGTCGGAGTTTCAGCGGGGGCCGTACATCCGTATCGCTCACATGGGCGTCGGCCACGCGCTGTGGATGCGCCGAATGGTTCCAATCGAGGACGATCGGGGAATCGTTCAGGTGCAGGCGTTGATGGCGTCGGAGTGACCCGCGAGTCGCGGTCCCGGGGTGACGGTCCGACCGAACCCCGGAGACCGCGAAGAAGGGCCGCTCAGCCCTTCTGGATCAGCGTGCGGAGCGCGGCCTGATCGGCGTCGCACAGCTCCTTGATGCGGTCCTTGTTCACGTCGGCGACGATGATCTTGCCGACCTCGGAGCTCACGCTCGTGAAGATCCCGCGGGCCTTCATGCGCTCGGTCTGGCGCTGGTTGTCTTCGGTCGGCGTGACGAAGTGCATCGCGTCGACGTGGTAGCGGCTGATGAGGAAGAGCTGGTTGAGCGTCATCAGGCGCTTCATGCGCAGCGCGGGGTCGAAGGTGTTCTGGTCGCGCACCGAGAGGATCGCGCGTCCGCGGCGGTCGTGGATGACGCCGAAGATCACGTTGGCGGCCTTGGATCCGCCCGACGTGAGGATGCTCAGCTCGAGGAGCTCGGAGCCCGCCGTGTGCGGACGGAGCTGCACCTTGAGCTTGGTGTCGATGTTGTGCTGCTTGCGCCACATCTCGAGCCAGCCTTCGAGCACCTTGGGCGGAACCTCGGTCTGAATGGCGTGCTGGAACTGCGTCGACCCCTTGCCCATCGCCTTCGTGGTCGACGTGCGACCCGAAATGGCCATGAGACCGGCGTCGAAGCGCGGTCCGCCGACGAGCGTCTGCGGCGTGCGGTAGGGCGACTCGAGCAGGCGGATCTTCCGCTGGAGGCGCGCGAGGGCGAGCATGCCGTCTTGCACGAGCGCGGTGGCGAACTCTTCAGACGCCACGCCGTCGACCTGGTGGCCGCCGTAGGTGATGAAGTCGAAGACGAAGCCCATCTTCCCGAGCTCACCGGGGAAGGCGCGCATCTGGTCATCGTTCATGCCGGTGGTGTCCCAGTTGAACGAGGGCGAGAGGTTGTAGGCGAGCATCTTGTCGGGATAGACCGCGTGGATCGCGTCGGCGAAGCGCTTCGCGTCGTGGAGGTCTGCGGTCTTGGTCTCCATCCAGAGGATGTCGGCGTAGGGGGCCACTGCGAGCGACTTGGCGATCGCGTACTCGAGGCCGCCGCGCACCTGGTAGTAGCCGTCGGGGGTCTTGGCGTGCTCGCAGTCCCACGGGGCGTCGACGCCGAGCGCGTGGGCCTTCTCGCGGATCTGATAGAACGACGCGCGCGACGAGAAGCTCAGCCACTCCTCGCGGGTCATGGCGAACTCGACGCCTTCGGCCATGCGCGAGGCCATCACGGCGGCCACGGCCTCGCCGTAGGTGGTCACGTTGGCCTCGGCCTGCCAGACGTCGACGAACTTGTCGAAGACCGTGTCGAGCGTCTTGTCGATGGCCGTCGAGCCGCCCTTCACATAGTCGGCGATGGCCTGATCCTGGAGCGCGACGAGGCCCGCCTTGTCGAGCCACGCCTCGGCGCGCGCGAGCTCCTCGTCGGCCACGGCGTAGATCTGATAGCCGCTGAGCTCCTCGATGCCCTTGCGGTGAAAGCGACGGAGCACCGCGAGGAAGCCCGCGCGGAACGTGGGCGTCGTGAGGTTCGTCGCGCCGAGGATGAAGGGCTGGTCGCGCTCGTCGCTGCGGCCGTCGAGGAGCGTGGCCGACTCGGCGTCGGTGCGCGCCACGATGATTCCCGCGACGCCCATGATGTCGAGCTGAAAGCGGGCCGCCGAGCAGCGCTTGATCTGCTCGTCTTCAGAGACGAGCACCTTGCCGCCCTGGTGACCGCACTTCTTCACGCCGGGCTTCTGGTCTTCGATGTGATACCCGGGAACGCCCACCTCGACGAAGCGGCGGACGAGGTTGCGCACGTGCGCGTCGCCGCCGTGACCCGTGTCGGCGTCGGCGATGATGAACGGGCGGAAGTCGACCTCGGGCGTCGAGCGCCGCTGCTCGTCGGTCATGCGCGAGCGGGCGAAGTACTGGTTCTTGTCGGCGGTGACGAGCGCGCGGACGATGGGCGCGGCCTCATCGGGGACCTGGCTCAGCGGATAGCTCGCGAGGTCGGGTCCGGGGTCTTCGTGCATGGACCCGTTGGCGCTCGTGGCCCAGCCGCCGAGGTAGATCCCTTCGATGCCCGTGCGCTTCATCGCCACGGCCTGACCGGGGGAGTACGGGCCGAAGGTGGTGATGCACTTCTTCTCGTTGAAGAGCTGGCGGAGGCGCGCGTGGAAGGCCGCCGCGGTGTCGCGGGCGAGGGTGTAGTCGTTGCGGATCGTGCCGCGCTGCTCGACGACTTCGCGCGCCGAGTGGAGGCGCCGGATGCCGGCGAAGCGCGGGCTCTCGAACCAGCGGCGAAGTTCCGCGACCTGCGTGTCGAACTCTGTCGTTGCCATGAACGTGCTCCTGGTTGTGTCGTCGGCGTCGCGCCGTGTGCTCAGAGGTATGTTGTGTCGTGCGCGTCGTGGGACATCGGGTGACGTGCGATCAGCCCGTGGTGACGGGCTCCGCCGCGAGCAGCACCTCGTAGGCGGGGACGGTGAGAAAATCTTCGAAGCGCTCCGCGGTGGAGAGCTTCACGAAGAGGGCGCGCGCGTCGTCGAAGCGGCCCTTCGTGTAGCGGGTCTCGCCGACCTCGCGGCGAACGCGCTCCATTTCTTCTTCGACCACGCGGGCGAAGAGCGCGGGGGTGACGGTCTGGCCGTCGTCGAGGTGCGAGCCGAAGTGCAGCCACTGCCACACCTGGGCGCGCGAGATCTCGGCCGTCGCGGCGTCTTCCATGAGGTTGTAGATCGGCACGCACCCGGAGCCACGGAGCCACGCCTCGACGTACTGCACGCCCACGCGGACGTTGTGACGGAGGCCCGCCTCGGAGCGCGTCCCCTCGTGCACGCGGAGGAGGTCTTCGCGGCCGATGTGGATGTCCTCGCGCTTGCGCTCGATCTGGTTCTTCGCGGGCATGTGCTCGTCGAAGATGGTCCGCGCGAGGCTCACGAGGCCGGGGTGCGCGACCCACGTACCGTCGTGGCCTTCGGTGACTTCACGGAGCTTGTCAGCACGCACCTTGGCGATGGCGGCCTCGTTGGCGGCGACGTCGTCCTTGATGGGAATCTGCGCGGCCATTCCGCCCATCGCGTGCACCTCCCTGCGGTGGCAGGTCTTGATGAGGAGCTGCGAGTAGGCGCGGAGGAACGCGCGATCCATCCCCACCTGCGCGCGATCGGGGAGGACCTTGGCGGGGTCGTTCCGGAGCTTCTTGATGAAGCTGAAGATGTAGTCCCAGCGCCCGCAGTTGAGTCCCGCGGAGTGGTCTTTGAGCTCGAAGAGAATCTCGTCCATCTCGAAGGCCGCGGGGAGCGTCTCGATGAGGACCGTGGCCTTGATGGTCCCGCGGGGGATTCCGAGCTTCTCCTGCGCGAAGACGAAGACGTCGTTCCAGAGGCGGGCCTCGACGTGGCTCTCGAGCTTCGGGAGGTAGAAGTACGGTCCCGTCCCTCGCGCGAGCAGCTCCTTCGCGTTGTGGAAGAAGAACAGCCCGAAGTCGACGAGTCCGCCCGGCGCGGCCTTGTCGTCGATGAACCAGTGCTTCTCGGGCAGGTGCCAGCCGCGCGGCCTCACCATCAGCACCGCGGTCTCGTCGTTGAGCCGGTACGCCTTGCCCGTCTCGGGCGCCGTGTACGTGATCGCGCGACGGATGGCGTCGCCGAGGTTGATCTGCCCCAGGATGTTGTTGTCCCACGTGGGCGAGTTCGAGTCCTCGAAGTCGGCCATGAAGACCTTCGCGCCGGAGTTCAGCGCGTTGATGATCATCTTGCGGTCGACGGGCCCGGTGATCTCCACGCGTCGATCGAGGAGGTCTTTCGGCAGCGGCGCGACGGTCCAGTCGGCGGCGCGGACGCTCGCGGTCTCGGCGAGGAAGTCGGGCTTCTCACCCGCGTCGAAGCGCTTCTGCCGCTCGGCTCTCTTCGCGAGGAGCACCGGGACGCGAGGCCCGAAGCGACGCACGATCTCCGCGACGAAGGCCACGGCCTCGGGGGTGAGGATCTTCTCGTAGCCCGAACGCATCGGGCCGGTGACACGAACGCCCGGACCGAAGTCCGGCGAGCTGGATTGAACGGACACGGAGGCGCCTCCTGTGTTGACGGGCGTCAACTCAATCACGATGACCCCCTGCGTCAATGTTTGACGCTTATCCCTTGGAACAAGCTGTCGCGCGTTGTCATGCGCTGCGTGTCGCGTTGTAAATTTTGTCAAAGCAGACGGCGCGCGAGGCGACGCTCGAACGCGTGCGGAGGCGCCACCCGTCGAGAGGAGCGTTACGGGTGCTGCGCGCGCGTGCGGTTGTCTGCGCCGAGCGCGTCGAGGACGGCCGTCGCGAGCTCCGCGGTGGTGAAGGGCTTCTGGAGGAAGTTCACGTCGGCGTCGAGGATGCCGCGCGTCGAGAGGATGCTCGCGGGGTGCGCGGAGATGAAGAGGCCGCGGAGGTCGGGCAGGCGCGCGACGACGGCGTTCCAGAGGTCTCGGCCGTTCATCTCGGGCATGACCACGTCGGTGACGAGGAGCCGGATGCGCGGGCCGTGCTCGTCGACGAGTCGCAGCGCCTCGCGCGGGCTGCGCGCTGCGATCACCTGATACCCGAGACGCTTGAGGAGCGTCTGCGTGAGCTCGAGCACGGCGATCTCATCTTCGACGAGGAGGATGGTCTCGGCGCCGCGCGAACGGCCGGGCGTCGCGCTCCCGTCTCTCTGATTCGCGACCAGTTCGATCGAGCGGGGGAGGTGGATGGTCACCGTGGTCCCCGCGCCCGGTTGGCTGTCGATGTCGATGTGGCCCTCGTTCTGCTGAACGATGCCGAACACCGTCGCGAGCCCGAGCCCCGTGCCGTGCCCCTCGGCCTTCGTGGTGAAGAAGGGTTCGAACGCGTGCGCGAGCGTGTCGGGGTCCATCCCGGCGCCGCTGTCGCGCACGGTGAGCCGCACGTGGTCCTTCGCGGCTGCGTCGGGGAACCTCGCGAGCGAGGCGGCGCCCGCGGGGATGTTCTTCGTCGCGATGGAGACCGTGCCCACGCCGGGGATCGCGTCGCGCGCGTTGACCACGAGGTTCGCCAGGATCTGATCGACCTGCGACGGATCGACCTTCACCGACCAGAGCTCGGCGCCCGGTGACCAGCTCAGCGCGACGTCTTCGCCGATGAGCCTTCGAAGCATCTTCAGGGCGACGGCGATCGAGTCGTTGAGGTTCAGAACGCGCGGGGTCACGGCCTGACGACGCGCGAAGGCGAGGAGCTGCCGCGTGAGGTCCGCCGAGCGACGTGCTGCGTGCTCGACCTCCTGGAGGTCCGCGCGCACGGGGCTCTCCGAGGGAAGCTCTCCGAGCGCGAGCTCCGCGTGCCCGAGGATCACCGTGAGCATGTTGTTGAAGTCGTGCGCGACGCCGCCCGCGAGGCGACCGATGGACTCCATCTTCTGGGCCTGCGCGAGCTGCGCGTGGAGGCGATCTTTCTCCTCCGCGGCGGTGCGCTCGTCGGTGACGTCGCGCACGGCGCCCACGGTTCGAACGGGGTGTCGCGCGTCGCCCTCTCCCTCGAAGGATGTCTGCGAGCGCGACCGGAGCCAGCGCACGGAGCCGTCTCGACGGACGATGCGATGCTCGACGTCCCAGCGCCCGTCACTCGCGGGCGAGTGCGCCCGCCGCACCTCCGCGGCGACGTAGTCCACGTCGTCGGGGTGCACGAGCGCGAGGAACTGCTTGAGCGTGATGGGCTCGTCGGCGCCCCACCCGTGGATGGCCCTCTGCTCGGGGGACCAGTAGATCGTGTCGGTGCGGTGGTCGTGATCGAAGATCCCGAAGTTCACCACCCTGACGGCCTGACGGAGGCGCTCCTCGTTCGAGTGCACGAGGCGATCGGCCTGCTCCTCGGCGACGTGCAGCGCCACCTCGGCGCGCCGTCGCTCCTCCGCGACCGCCATGGTCTCGAGGGCGAACGTGATGTCGAGCGCGACCTCGTCGAGCAGCCGCCGCACCTCCGCGGTGAACGCGTTGGGCGCGCTGTCATACAAGCTCAGCGCGCCGATCACGGCCCCGCGGACCACGAGCGGGAGGATCGCGAACGATCGATGCCCCGCCCTCAGCGCCGCGTCGCGCCACGCGCTCTCGCGAGGCTCCGCGAGGAGGTCGTCGGAGGCCACGATGGCGCCCGTGGCGGTCGCTTCGCGTGTGGGGCTCCAGTCGTCGGGTGAGCGCTCCGCGGCGAACCTGTCGACGAACTCGATGCCTCCCCCCGCCGACGCGACGAGGCGCAGCTCGGCTCCGCCGTTGAGCAGCCCGATCCACGCGCCGCGGAACTGCCCGAACTCGATCGCCACGCGGCAGATCTCACGAAAGAGCGCGGCCTCTTCGCGCACCCTCACGATGGCCTGATTCACCTGACTGAGCAGCGCGTAGAGCCGTGTGAGCGCGGCGATGCGCGCCTCGTGCTTCTTCCGCACGCTGATGTCTCGGACGAAGCCGCAGATGAGCTCCTCGCCGTCGATCTCGAGCCGCGACGCCTCGGCCTCCTTCGAAACGCGTCGCCCGTCGCGCGTGGTGTGGACCACCTCGAACGCCGTGAGCCTGCGCGCGCGGATCGCCTCGAGCAGGCTGGCCAGCTTCGAGCCGTACTCGTGGTCGAAGGCCGTGACGTTCATCGCCGCGAGCTCCTCGACGCTGTACCCGAGGCTCCGCGCTGCCGCCGGGTTGGCGTACACGAGCGTGCCGTCGGCGCGCGCGAGGTAGATCTCTTCGCTCGACCCCTCGACCATGAACTTGAAGCGCTGGAGCTCGTGCTCGGCGTTCTTGCGGTCGCTGATGTCGACGAAGGACCCCATCATCCCGACGGGCGCTCCGTCGTCGCCGACGATGAGCGAGGCCGAGAGCTCGACGGGCTTCTCCGCGCCGCCCCGCGTGATGGCCACCATCTCGCCGAACCAGCCGCCCCGGGTCTGGAGGTGTCGGATCACCTCTTCGGCTTGCGTCTGCGAGCGCCAGAAGGTCGCCGCGGGGCGCCCGAGCACCTCCGCCTCCTCGTCGTAGCCCCAGAGCTTCAGGAACCTGCGGTTGACGTACGTGAGGTCGCCGCGGAGATCCGCGAATGCGATGGCGTTGACCGACGCGTCGAGGGCGTGGAGGGCGAATCGTGTGATCCAGCTACGCTCCGGAGGCGCCTTCGTGCTCGGGTAATCGATACCCATGCGTCGAACATACTCGTGACAACCCCGATTCGTACCCTGCAATTCGAAGGAAGATGCACGCGGAGATTTTGGAGATCCCTTACGCGTCGGGCGCGGCTTCGAGACTCTCAGTTCGCGAGGGCGCCGAGGATCATCCCGAGCGTCGACCAGTCGACGTCGCGGCGGTCGAGCAGGTCGCCGAGCGAGCGCACCTCGACCCAGGTGACCTCCGAGTGCTCCGCGAGGCCGCGTGAGACGTGCGCGCTCTCGCGCAGCGCGGTGATCTGCGCGTCGTCGAGCTCCAGCGCGTAGACGTGCGCGTGGTGGACGCAGAGCGTGGCCGCGAGCGGGCGCGACCCCACCTCGCGGAGCGCGTCGGGCGACACGGTGAAGCCGCACTCCTCGTCGAGCTCCTCGGCCGCGGTGACGCGCGGGTCGGCGCCGTGCCACGACGAGCCGCCAGGGAGCTCGTGCACGTACCCGTCGGGCGACGACCCCGCGCTGCGAAACTCGCGCACGAGCACCACCTCGGCGTCTCGCAGCGTCGCGCCGCGCCGAAAGAGCACCGTCGCCGAGAGGTCGCCGCGTCCGAGGAGCACCTCGTTGCGCTTCACGCGTCCCTCGGCCGTGATGCGCACGGTCACGTGGAGCGCCCAGAGCACGAGCGGACGCGGGGCCCGGCTCGCGCGAAATGCCCATCGCAGGCGCGCGCCTTCGAGCTCGTGTCCCGCCGCGACGAGTCGCGCGTACCAGCGCTGAAACTCCGGCCGACGCCACACGAGGAGCGGCACCTCGCAGGCCCCGCCCACGCGCGCGTCGGACGGCGTCAACGGACCGAGCGAGGCGAGCGCCGCGTCGACGGTGCCCGCGAGGGTGTCGCGCACGGGCACGCCGAGCTGCTCGGCCCACCAGCGTTGATAGCGCACCTTCTCCGCGCCCTGCGGCGCGCCGAAGACGCAGCGCCCCGAGTCTTTGAGCTGGCCCCACTCGTCGTTGGTGGTCATCGCGGGCATCGAGGCCATGACCCGAGGAACCCAGAACAGCACGCAGTCGGCGCGGGCGAGGCACGCGGTCTCCCACGCGACCTGATCGTCGTACTCGCCGCGAAAGACGCCGTCCTCAGGCTCGGGGACGAACACGGTCCCCTCGAAGCCGCGCGCTTCGAGGAGCGCGAGGGCCTCCGGTCGCCACGAGGGCGTGTCGGCGCTTCGCGGCGTCGGGCCCGCGAGAAAGATCGATCCGAGGCACTCCGTCGGGAGCTCACGCTGCGCGTACACGACCTTCATCGGCGCGGAGCATACGGCACTTCCGCTGCGCCGCTGCCGACGAGCACTCTGCGCGTGAGGCGCTCAGCACGGCCGCCCGCGGCGCTTCTCCGAGGTTGACGGCGCGCGCCTGCGCCACAGCGAGGCGCAGCGCCACGATCGATCGCGACGGTGCGCTGCGTCCTCGCGCGGAGGCTACTTGCCCTTCTTGGGCACGGCGGGCGCGGCCTTCTTCGCGTCGGCGTCGTCCTTCGCGGCCTTCTTCTGCGCCGAGTCCTGCTTCTTGTTCTTGTCCTTGGCCTTCGGTGATTTGTCGCCCATGAGTGCGTCTCTCTCCTTCTTCGCGGCGGTGACGGTCGGTCGTGCGGCGATCGACGCTTGCACGAACCGCGCGACCCGCGACGCAGGCGCGACGCCGCGAGTCAGTTGCACGCGGGCGGCGGACCGGCGAGCCAGCAAGTCGTGTTGAGCGCGCAGGTGAGGGCCGTGAGGGCCGAGTCCGAGGGGCAGACCCAGCGCGTTCCGTCGCACACGCAGGGGTCTCCGGTGCCGAAGCCGGGGCCTCCGTCGGGGCCCGTAGGGTTGCACGCGAGGCAGCGATCGGAGCAGGCCGTGCCGAAGAACACCACCGACGGACACGCGCCGCCGTGCGTCCCCGTGACCCTGAAGGGATGACACGCGGTGCCGCCCGGACACGGGGTGCTCGACGCGTCGGCGCTCGTGTCGGTCACCACGTCACGGCCCGCGTCGGGGAACACATGCGGCAGGCAGCACGGCGTGTCGCGGTCGGGCAGGCATCGACACATGTCTCCGCGGTAGAGCCCGTAGCCCGTGCCGCAGGTCAGCCCGCTCGCGCTGCACACGGGCGTCTCTTGAACGTCGCCCTGACAGCAGCACGCGACCTCCGTCGTGGTGCCGCACGTCACCGGCTGCGGCGTGGTCTCGCTGCACGCCGCGAGGATCGCGGACACGATGAACTGGCTCAGGCTGGCTCGCGTTTTCATGAGCAGAAGCGTGTGCGACAAGCGTGCCCGAGGCGAGAGAGACACGGCGCTACGTGAGCGACACGATCGCGATTCGCTTCGCCGTGTCGCCGACGTCATTCACGCCCACGCGCCACGCCGCGAGCGCGAGCGACGCGCGCGGCGATACGCTGAGCGAGAGCGCGTGCGGCGTCTCACCGGGGATCGCGAACTGCGCCAGATTGTGCGGAGGCGTGAGCACCACGTCGCGGCGGGCGAGGTGAGCCTCTCCGGCGCGCGGTTGCGTGAGGGTGAGCAGGCGCCCTTCGGTGTCCCAGCACGCGCCGCCGCTGCGGTCGCGCAATGAGAGGTTTCGCTCGCGGCTGAGACCCAGGATCTCCGACTGCGCCGCGCCCCCGGTCGAGAGGCCCACGACCATCGCGAGACAGCGCACGTTCGTCCGCTGACGGTCCGCGGCGCGCTCCACGATGGTGAGCATCCGCGCGCGGTCGGGGTGCAACTTGAGCGACGGACCCGTGCGGAGCCTGTCGTTGCGGTCGAGGCGCGTCACGAGCGAGCACGCGCCCTCCTCGTCGATGCGGTGGAGCCCGGTGCTCCACTGGTCGTCGACAAAGGCCGCCACGACGCTCGTCGGCGACACCCAGAGGAGGTGCGTGGGGTTGCCCGCCTCGCGGAGCGCGTGCGCTCGGACCGCGCGCGTCGTGAGCGAGATGAAGGTCATCGACGCCTCGCCTGCGCTCGTTGGCGCGCCCGCTGCGGGCTTCGCGGGGCTGAGCGCGACGGCGATGCCGTGTCCGTCGGGGCTGAGCGCGCAGCGTCCCAGCCAACCCGGGAGCGCGCTGCGAGGCCCTGCAACATCGAAGGGATCGATGCGCGCGACGTCGTCGCAGAGCTCGCCTCGCACGAGGTAGACCTCTCGAACAGCCTCGCGCGCGCCGAGCCAGCCGTTGCGGGTGAGCGCCCCGATGAGCATCGTGCGGCCGTCGGCCGACGCGTCGATCTCACCGCCCTGAAAGCCCACGTCAGAGAGCGTCGCGCGCGAGAGTTCTCCTCCGTCGGGGATCGCGTAGGCGTGCAAGGTCGCGTGGCGCTGCGCGCTTCGAAGCGCGATGAGGGTCGACGGCGAGGTCCACCGGAGGGCCAGGATGGGGGCGCCCGGGAGCGACGTCACGGTTCGCCACGACGACAGCTCGGTGACGTGCACCTCGCGCTCTCGCTGCCGCTCGGTCCACGCGATCCACGCGTCGTCGGGCGACACGGCCCACGTGTGCACCGAGGGGATCAGCGATCGAACGCGCTCGCCGCTCACGACCCAATGGCCGACGTCTGACATCAGCGCAGACGCTACCGCAGCGACGCCCTCGAGGTCACAGAACCTGCGTCGCGGGCCTCAGGGCTCGTGCGGATAGGCGCGCGCGCTCCACTCGGCCCACGAGCCGTCGTAGAGCACTGCGCGCGAGAAGCCGAGGTTGCGCAGCGCGACCCACACGACGGAGCCGCGCGCCCCTGACTGGCAGTACGCGATCACCGGCGCGTCTGTGGGGATCCCCGCGAAGAGCGCGAGGAGCTCGGCGTCGCTGCGGAACGAACCTCCCGTCACGGTGCTCGCCCAGTCGACGTTGCGCGCGCCGGGGATGTGTCCCGCCGCGTACTCCGATGCGGCACGCGCGTCGACGAGGTGCACGCCCGACATCCCGAGCCGCGCGAGCACGCCCGCCGCGTCGATCATGTCTCGCCCCGCGGTCGTCGCGTAGGTCGCAGGCGCGGGTGTCACGGAGGCCGTCTCGACGGCGCGTCCCTCCGCGCGCCACGCGGTCATGCCGCCGTCGAGCAGGTGAACGTCGTCGTTGCCGTAGTGGTGGAGCGTCCAGACGGCGCGCGTCGGCGTGGTGGTGGTCGAGTCGCCGTAGATCACCGTGGTGACGCCCGAGCGGACGCCCGCGCGCCCGAGGAGCGACGACACCATCGCCGCGTCGACGACCTCCGAGGGGACGCCGTTGACCGTCGCCGCGAGCGTGCTCGCGTCGAAATGGATCGCTCGCGCGATGTGCCCGCTCAGGTACGACGCGTAGTCCCGCACGTCGATGACCTGGAGCGTTGGGTCGCGCGCCATCGCGTCGGCGAGCCACGCCGCGCTCACCACCAGCCGCGTAGCCGTCGAGGCGTCGGGAGCGCCCGCGGTCCCGTCAGAAACGCCCACGTCCGTCGAGGTCGCATCGGTCGCGGTCACATCGGTCGCGGTCACGTCAGCCGTCGGCGCATCGGTCGCGGTGGCGTCTTGCGCAGCGCGCGGCGCGTCGCTGGTCGAGACATCGCCCATCGCATCGGTCGCGGCGTCGGCGACGCACAGGCCCTCACAGCGAACGGCCTCAACGCCGTCACAGGCGACGAGCGACACGGCGATCACGGCGAGCGCGCGCAAAGCGGTGGGGGGTGGAGCGATCATCGGAGGTGCCTCGGCGCCGACCGTCAGCACCGCGCGCGCCACCCGATCTTCTCCGCGGGAATCGAAGGTCGCCGCCGCCGGGCACGGGGTTGTTGTTCGCGAAGCGCTGCACGTCCCGCGCGCGCCCCGCACGGAGCGCGCTTTCATCGAGCGTGTGATCTCGCTCAGTGCGCGGCGAGGGCCGCGTCGATGCGCCGCTGGAACTCTTCGAAGGGCACTGCGCCCACGACGAAGCGTCCGTTGATGAAGAACGAAGGCATCGCGAGGGCCGCGCCCGTCGCCTGCGCCGCGGCCATGTCGTCGTCGATCACAGCCTGATGCGTGTGGTTGTCGAGCGCCGCGCGGAAGCGCGCCATGTCGACGTGGGCCTCCTGCGCGTACTGCTCGAGGTGCGGTCGGTCGAGGGCGTCCTGATGCGAGAAGAGCACCTCGTGATAGGCCCAGAAGCCATCGCTCCCGCGCTGCGCGAAGACCTCCATCGCGGCCTCCGCGGCGACGCGCGCGTTGTCGTGGATGCGCAGCGGGAAGTTCCGCCACACGAGCCTCACGCGCGCTCCGTAGCGCTCGCGGATCTGCTCGACGGTGGGCCTCACGCGGTTGCAGAAGGGGCACTGAAAGTCCGAGAAGAGGTTGATGACCACGGGCGCGTTGGCGGGTCCCCACGAGGGCGCGTTCGACGCCGGTCGCACGGTGTACATCCTGTCGGGATCGGCGGCTCCGCCCGGCGCGCGAGGCCCGGGGCGCGCGTTCGCCATGATGCGATCGTAGAGGTTGGCGCGCGTGGCGCCGGGCTCCGTGCGCAGCGTCTGCTCGGCGTTGCGGCGCACCTCGTCGATGAGGGCCACGAAGGCTTCGAGCGGCTTGGCGCCCACGAGCTTGCGGCCGTTGATGAAGAACGCGGGCGTCCCGTCGACGCCGAGCTGCTGCGCGAGCGCGTGGTCGGCGTTGACCTCGGCGTCGTGCGTGTTGCCGTCGAGGGCCGCTCGGACGCGCGCGAGGTCGAGCCCGAGCGTGCGCGCGTAGCCGTCGAGGTCGGGGCGGTTGAGGGCGGTGTTGTGCTGAAACAGAAGGTCGTGCGCGCGCCAGAAGCCCGCGTGGCCGCGCTGCGCGAGGGCCTCCATCGCGAGCTGCGCCGCGGGGCGGGCGAGGGGGTGAAACGGGAGCGGCTCGTTCTTCCACACGAAGCGGATGTCGTCGCCGTAGCGCGTGCGGAGCGCGTCGAGCGTGGGCTCCACGCGGCCGCAGAAGGGGCACTGAAAGTCCGAGAAGACCACCACGGTCACGAGCGCCGTGTTGGGGCCGCGCACGGGCGAGCTCCCCACGGGCACGCGATACACCGCGTTGGGATCATCGGCGGCGGGCGCTCCGCTCGGAGGCGGCGCGTTGAGGGCCGCGGTGACGCCGTCTGCGTAGGCGCGTCCGGGCGCTGCGCCTCTCACCGCCGCGAGGGCGTTGTCGACGGCGGTGGCGAAGGTGTCGAGGGGCTGCTGCCCGCGGAGGTTCGTGCCGTTGATGTAGAAGTTCGGCGTGCCGCGTCCGCCGAGGCGCTGGAGCAGCGCCATGTCGGCCTGGATGGCCGCCAGGTGGGTGTGGTTGTCGAGCGCCGCGCGGAAGCGCGTCATGTCGAGGCCGATCTCCTGCGCGTAGCGCTCGAGGCCGGGGCGTTCGAGGGCGTCCTGGTGCTGAAAGAGCAGGTCGTGCATGCGCCAGAACTTCTCGGCGCCGCCCTGCGCGAGGGCCTCCTGCGCGGCCTCCGCGGCGATCATCGCGTTGGCGTGCATGGGCAGCGGGTTGTTCTTCCACACGACGCGGACGCGGTCGCCGTAGCGCGCGCGCAGGTCTCTCAGCGTGGCCTCGACGCCGCCGCAGAACGGACACTGAAAGTCGCTGAACTCCACGACGGTGACGGGCGCGAAGTTGGGCCCCATGGAGGCCGACGTCCCGACGGGGATGCGGTCGGAGTCCTGCTGCGGCGTGCGGCTGAGCGGCGCGTCGGGCGCGGGCCTCGCGGCCGCTCCGGGTTGTGCGGTCTGCGAGGGCGGCGCGGAGGTGTCGGGGGAGAGCACCGGCGCGTCGGGCGCGGTCGAGAGCCCGAGGATGTCGCGGCACGTGAGCCCGAGGAGGAACGCGAACACGATCGACAGGGCAGCGGGCAGGGGCTTCATCCACTCACTCCGAGGCTTTGAAGGGAAAGAGAGACTCTATCAAAACCCGCCACCGGGGCCGTCGCTTCCGCTACTTCTCGTAGCGTCCCGG
>JBPOHC010000060.1:0-3793 GCA_052035985.1 Myxococcota bacterium
CCCGTCGATGGGGAGCGGCGGGCGGTCGAGGTCTGCACGTGCGACGCGGTAGGCGTCTTCGACGCGCTTGCGCTGCGTGCGCGCGAGCTTGCGCACCTTTTCGAGCACCTCGATGGTCTTGTCTTCGAGGATGATCTCGCACCCCTCGGGCGGCGTGATCGGCGTGTGCAGCGCACGCGTGATCGCGAGGCTGCGATCGGTCGGAACCCCGTTCGGATCGTGCAGCGCGACGAGCGCTTCGAACGATCCTCGGTGGAGCCCCACGAAGTCGAGCACCGTGAGCACCTCCGTCCCCGGGTGCTTTCGCAGCCCGCGTCCGAGCTGCTGGAGGAACACCACCGACGACTCCGTCGGACGGAGAAAGAGCACCGTGTTGATCGCCGGGAGGTCGACGCCCTCGTTCAGCACGTCGGCCACGAAGAGCCACTGGAGCGGGTGCGACGAGTCTTGAAGCGCTTTGTAGAGTTCCGCGCGCTCCTCGGTCTTGGTGCCGCCCCACACGACGGCCGCGCGGTGACCACGCTTGTTGAACTCGTCGCGCATGAACTCGGCGTGCTTCACGCCCGCGCAGAAGCCCACGCCGACGCGCTTCACGCCGTCGTAGCTCTTCTCGATGGCCTGCGAGAGCACGAGCTCGAGGCGCGACGTGATGCTGAGCACGCGACCGACGGTCTCGTCGTCGGCGTCGCGAGGCAGCGCGCCGTAGTCGACCGCCTCATCGTCGGCGATCCCGAAGTAGTGAAACGGAACGAGCGCCTTCATGCGGATCGCCTCGGGGAGCCGCACTTCGAAGACGACGTTGCCGTCGCAGAGGTCCATCACGTTGCGGCCGTCGGCGCGCTCGGGCGTCGCCGTGAGCCCGAGGAGAAACGTCGCATCGAGCGCCAGGAGGGTCTGCTTCCAGCGCTCGGCCTCGGCGTGGTGAAACTCGTCGACGACCACGTAGTCCCAGGCACGCGCGCGGAGCGTCGCGCCGCTCTTGCCGTTGAGGGACTGGATCGTCACGAAGACCGCGTCGCGGGGTTTTCCCTCGCCCTTCTCCGTGAGCTCGTGAGGGAGCGCCCCGTCGATCAGCACGTCGGGCGTGAACGCTCCGCCGAAGACTCGCGAGAACTCCTTCGCCGCCTGCGTGACGATGTCCTTTCGGTGCGCCACGAAGAGGATCTTCTTCGCCTTCGCGGCGTGCGCGTCGAAGGCCGCGAGGAGGGTCTTTCCAACGCCCGTCGCGGCAACCACGAGCGCGCGCTTCACCTTCTGCTTCCGTTGCTCTGCGAGCAGATGAAGCGCTCCTTGCTGGAGCGTCGTAGGCGTTGGCGGAGGAGCGTAGCCGTCGGTCTTCTCCGCGACCATCTGCAGGGCGCTGGGCGCGTTGAGAGTTGGACGCGCGGCTCTCCAGCGCTCCGCGTACTGCTTCAAGAACGCCTCGTCGGGCGTGACCACGTCGGGGCGCAGCCAGAGCTCATCGAAGCGTCGCCACGCCTCATCGAAGGCGGCTGGGTCGTCGATGCGGGTGTTCCACTCGACGTTGTCGTGGAGGCCCGAGCGAGACCAGTTCGACGAGCCGATCCAACCCACCTTGCTGTCGCGGCGCACGAGGAGGTGAGCCTTCGCGTGAAAGCCCTGCGAGCCGTCTTGCACGCGCAACGCGATGCCTCCCTGCGCGAGCAGCGATCGCAACGCCTGGGGCTCTGTCGTGTTGAGGTAGGTCGACGTGAGAATGCGAACACGCGCCCCGCGTCGCTGCGTAGCTCTGAGCGCAGGGAGGAGCAGATGCAGTCCCGAGGTCTGCACGAAGGCCACGGAGACCGCGACGTCGGTCGCGTCGGTCAGCGCGGCGTTGAGCACGTCGATCATGCGCGCGCTCGAAGGCGTGTTCAGAACGTGCGTCGGCGAGGCGGGCTGAGATGGCATGCGGCCAACGCTGCCAGGCTCGACGCTGCGCACCAATCGAGAAAGCGCTCCAGGGTGATCCCCCACCCTCCCACAACCCGCGGGCGGCGGGCATTTCGCCGTTGCTCCGCGCCCTCGCGCGGTGAGAGCTTCTGAGACCTCGGCTGTCGTCTCACGGCGCGCGCTGCGCCGCTCAACCCGACGCCGGGAGGAGGAGATCCACGATGTCTGACAAGAAGCCCAAGGCAGCGACGAAGACCCGAAAGGCGAAGGCCCCGCACGCGAAGGCCCCGCACGCGAAGGCCCCGCCCTCGAAGGCTCCGCCCGCGAAGGCACCCGAGGCCGCCGAGGCGGCGCCGCCGATCGCGCCGGAGTTCACGAACATCGACGTCATCCGAGCGCACCTCGGCGAGTCGAGCGTCGAGGAGTGCACCGTGCTCATCGACGTCTCGCGCGAGAAGCTCGCCGACAGCGGGCGACGCTTCGCCACGACGCGCGCCACCGACGACGCCGTGCGCATCTACGGCGGCGCACTGACCTTCTTCCAGACGGCCTCCGCGGAGGTGATCGAGCTGGTGAAGATCAGCGACGTGGTGCTCCGCGCGGGCGCGTGGGCCGCGTCGCAGGCGGGCAAGGCGTTCGCGCTCAAGCAGACGGCCACCTCGGAGAAGCGCACGAACGAGAAGGTCCTCGCTGCGAAGGTCGACGTCGCGAAGTCTGCCGCGAGGCCCGTGCGCGACAAGCTCGAAGACGTGCTGATCAACGTCGCGGGCTCCGACTCCGGCCTCATCACCCGCATCGCCGACGCGATGTCGCCCGTGGCGTCGGGGAAGGCAGATACGACGCCGGGAGGTTCCATCGCGTCGTTGGTGACCCTCGCGAAGCAGATGCTCGCGAGCACCGATCCGGCTGTTGTCGCCCGTCGCGCGGCCTACAAGCTCACACCCGAGTACGTTGCCGACTGCGCCGCCGCTGCCGCGAAGGCCGTCTCCGTCACGAAGCAGGCAGAGGCCCCGCGCTCTCCCGCCGAGCTCGCGCTCACGACCATCGACGTCGAGGTCTGGGACGGGCTCGCGCTCGCGTTCATGGAGAAGGTCGTGACGGCCTTCTCTCTGGCCGCTGACGAAGATACGCGCGTCCCGCGGCTTCGCTTCGTCTCGCTGAAGTCCCTCGTCGGACGCACCTCGAAGCCCGCCAAGACCGGGAAGAAGCCCCCCACCGACCCGACGAAGTAGCGCGCGCGCCCGGCGTCGGTCTTCGCGAGCGTGCACTACGGTCTCCTGGCGCCCGGCGTCGGTCTCCGCGAGCGTGCACTACGGTCTCCTGGCGCCCGGCGTCGGTCTCCGCGAGCATGCACTACGGTCTCCTTGTGCCCGGCGTCGGTCTCCGCGAGGGTGCACCATGGCCTTCAGGTGCCCGGCGTCGGTCACTGCGAGCATGCACCACGGCCCTCAGGTGCCCGGCGTCGGTCACTGCGAGGGTGCACCACGGCCCTCGGGTGTCTGGCGTCGGTCTCCGCGAGCATGCAGCAGGGACGTCGCGCCTCGGGCGTGGCTCCCCGACCCGACGCCCATCGCGCCGGAACAGTCGCGCGAACCAGCCCTTTCACCCGGATTATTCACCACGAGCACTGCGTGACGCTCGCCGCAGGTTGAAAACCTGCGGCAACATGCGCCCTTGATGAATCGGGTGAAGTCGGCGGTCGCCGACTACAGGTTGTGAGCCCGCGAAGCGGGCTTCGATCGGGTCGCTTTCGCGCAGGTTGCCGCAGGTTTTCAACCTGCGGCGAGAGCGACGCCGTGACCCTGATGAATAGTCCAGGTTCAACGTGAAGCAACCGCAAGGGGCGCAAGGGACGCAAAGGGGGACACAGGTTCGTCGCTCCGCTACGGCGAGATGACGA
>JBPOHC010000437.1:0-2473 GCA_052035985.1 Myxococcota bacterium
CGAGCGATGACGCGGAGACAACGCGCGCCACGGCGAACGCGTCGAATCATCGCGAGGGAGCGTTTTCGCTGCTCATCGATCACCCGGAGCGATCACAGAGCCGCGAAACGCAGTCGAGGGATGACTCCGAGTGATCGCGGAGGTGCGCGGTGCGGTCGGGGGATGACTCGGAGTCATCGCGGGGGCGCGAGTCACGAGACGAGGGATGACTCGGAGTCATCGCGGTGCCCGCCCGACGCGTCGCGGTGATAGCCTGCGGCCATGACAGCGGCAGAGAAGCTCCCCCCGATTGACGTCGACGCGGTGCGCGAGGCGCTGCGTCCGATCGAAGGGATCGTCGAGGTGCGCCTCGTCGGCCCTCACCTCTGGATCATCCGAGACGAGGTCAACGTGGCGCGCGACCGCCGGATCAGCCACGCCCTCGGGGACCTCGTCGACGACTACCAGACGGCGACGGTCGAACGCGCGGGGATGGTGCCCGAGGGGCTCCGTGTCCTCTGACCTCTCGGTCGAAGACCACCTGCGGGTCGCCGACGAGCTGTTCGAACTCGCGGCCTGGCTGATCGCTGCCCGCCCCGAAGGATTCGCGAACGGTTGGGCGGTCACCCACGTCTTCTACGCCGCGGTCCATGCGCTCTCGGCCTGCGTGCTCGCCCGCCACGGAGTCCGAGCGCCCGCGCATCAGGACCGATTCCACTGGTTCCGAGAGTACCCGGAGCTACGCAAGTCGGAGGCGTGGGACTACCGCCTGCTCAAGACCGCGAGCGAGGAGTCCCGCTACCGCGGCCAACGCTACACCGTCGCGCAGTACACGGAGTTCCGCGCGACGGCGGAGAAGCTCTGCAAGCACTGGCGATCGATGGCCAGCAAGGCGTGATCGCCGCGTACGCGCGGGAGACGGGCGTGCGCTTCGAAAGGCACCCTCCACGTCGTCATCAGCGCCCCCGGCGCTCGACGAGGTAAGGGAGGCACTAAAGACGGTTGACAGAACCTGCCGTGACCCCCCGGGCGCAACGAAATCCGATGTTGACGAGACGGTTCGTCACACCGTCCTCGTCGCGGTACGCCGCGCGCGCGAACCCCAGATCGAGGCCGTACCAGGAGCCGCCGCGAAGAGCGCGCAGAGTTCCGTCAACCGGCCCGCGAGGATCAGCGCCGAGGCCCCGGAGCGTGGCCGCGTAATCGCGCTTGTAGTCGAGGGTCCACTCCCAGACGTTGCCGACCATGTCGAGCGCGCCTGAGGGCGCTGCACCGGCTGGGAAGTGGCCCACGGGGGATGTTTGACCGAAGCCGTCATCCCCGAATCCAGGTAGAGCAATGAAGCCTGGATTCGCGCGAACGCACTCAGGGCCGCAGAGGTTCGCGAGCGTCGCGGTCGGCGGCTCGTTGCCCCAGGGCCAGATGCGTCCATCGGTGCCGCGCGCTGCGTACTCCCACTGCGCCTCCGTGGGGAGCGTCTTGCCCTGCGCGCGGCAGAACGTGTCGGCCTGATTCCAGTCGACGCAGTTGATCGGGTGGTCCTCGCGATCGCGCTGGCCCCAGTTGCACGAGCCCCCGGTCTGCGGCGGCGCGCATCCCTGACACGCGCGGTACTGCGCGACGGTGACCTCCGTGCGGTCGATGCAGAACGCGCTCATTCGCACGCGATGCTGCGGCCTCTCGTCGGGCTGCGCGTTCTGATCGGCGTCGGTGGAGCCCATCAGGAACTCTCCCGCCGCCACGTGGACCATCCCCGCGGGACACTGATTCGGTGCGTCGGGCTGGACGTCTGCGCCGCCGTCGTCGGGCCACACCGGGATCGACTCGCTCATGCGCAGCTCCGTCGGCGGCGTCGGCTCCGACCGCAGCGCGGAGAGCATCGCGGCGATCACAGCGACGACGCCGACGCGCATCGCCACACGCGTGAGCGGAACCCTCGCGGCGTCGGCGGCCGCGTCGTGGCCCGTGAGCCGCGGCGTCGCGCGCGTGCGCCACACGAAGGCCAGCGCGACGACCGCGACGGCCGCGAGCGCGAGGCAGGCGGGGCGCGTCGGGCTCCACGCGAAGGCCACGGTGACCGCGCTCACGGCGGACGCGACGAAGACCACGTCGGCGGCGATCGCGACGGCGCGCGAGGTCACGCGAGGTCACCTCGGATGCGGGCCTCCTGCCCGTCCCTCCCCCGCGCGAGCCTCGTCGTTGCTCTGGTCTCGCGCGGATGCACGAATGCAGAGCTGCGCCTGGGGTTCGGCCCGCGACGTCGGAGCGAAGGTCGGCAGCGCCGATGTCGCCATCGCGTCGCGGTTGCAGTCGCGCCCTTACCCCAGACTACAACTGGAGTGACCCCACCTCCGTGGGGTCGCAGCGCATCGTTGACCGCGAGTCGCTCCTCCGCGCAGCGGGAGGAGATCGAGTTCGTGAAGGAAGGGCGCATGCTCGCGCAGCCGCATCGCATCGCTTCGCGAGTGAATCGACAATTCATACGACTGCGACC
>JBPOHC010000839.1:0-20653 GCA_052035985.1 Myxococcota bacterium
CCCTCGGGGAGCACGTACTCGAAGAGCTTCACGTAGGTGCGAATGAGCAGCCGTGGCTCGCAGGGGTGGAGCGATCCGCCCGTGACGAGCACCGCGCCCGACGCGGGGAGATCGAGCGTCGCGACGCGCGTCAGGGTGGTCTCGGTCATCCCCTGCGAGGCCGCGGGAAAGCGGTACACGCCGCTCGATCCGGTCTCGACCTTCGTGACGACGTAGAGGTCTCCCGTCGCCGCGTGCGCGATCAGCGTCTCGGCGTTGTGTACGCCGTCGGGGTAGCGAAAGGGGAGGCGCTCCCAAGGCACGTCGACGGGCCGCACGGTCGCCGGCGGCGACGCGGGCGCCTCGGGCTCACGCACGCGATAGACGGCGTAGTCCGAGCGCGCGAGGTTGTTGTCGCCCATGTCCGCGAAGTAGAGGCACTGCGCCGCGCCGCAGGGTGCGGAGGCGACATCTTCCCAGTCGATGGCGGTGGCGCCGTCGAGGGCGTACTCGGCGAGCAGCCGGCCGCGCGCGTCGATCGCGAAGAAGCGCGCGGTGTCGCCCGAGTCGTTGTGCGCGAAGAACACGCCCGGCGATCGTCGGCTCTCGACGATGCCCGAGAGCTCGTCGAGCTCCGCGCTCGCGTCGCGAGGGTTGCCCGGTTCGAGCGCGTAGCCCGCACACGACGAGCAGGCCGGGGCCGCGCTGACGTCGCTCGCGGACGCGTCGACGGAGACATCTTCGGCGCCGCGGTCGAGCGCGGGCGCATCGGTCGATGCGTCACCGCGCGTGTCGGGTGAGCCGCAGGAGGCGAGGAGCAGCGCTACCGCGATCGGACGCATGCGCGGGACACTGGTACAGCCTCGCGGTCTACTCAACGAAGATCCGCGGCGCGCGGGGTGTTCGGCGCGCCGCTGCGATCAGTTGTTGATGAGCAGGTCGCGGGGAAAGCTCGGGTTGCGATACGCCTCGTCGCAGCCGCGCTCGCTTCGGACCGCGTAGCTCCCCGCGTACGAGGGCACGGTGCACTGCGCGTGCGCCGCGGGGAGCGTCTTACACGCGCGCAGAAACTCCTCCGCAGAGAAGCGGTGCGAGGGGCTGTTGCGCGTGCGCTCCTCGACGGCCTGACGACAGTAGTGCTCGGCGCTGCGTCCGCAGCCGACGACGGCCGAGAGCGCGGCGAGCATCGCGAGGACGCGTGCGTTGCGTGAGATCACCCGCGTGAGGCTCTCACCACGGCGCCCTTCGCGCGAGCGCCGTCGAGGTCCACTGTGGAACTCGAAGTGCCACGAGCTCCACGGCGACGCCCGCGCTCTGCGATCCAGACCGTGATGGGCCCGGCGTTCGACGAGCGCTTCGGCGCGCTCACGTCGCAGGGCGTCGCCCCCGTCGCGCCTCACTTCGCCTCGTCATCGACACACTTCCACGCCCCACGAGCGCCGCGCACCAACGACCGCGTAATCATTTCGCGGCACACAATCCGTGCGCGCACATATGGCGATCCGCCACGGATCTCTGCGGGGAAACCCGTGGCTCACATGGTGCATCCCGAGGGACATGCATCGCACAACGCTTGAACAGACTTCTGCGGTGGACCTCCTCTCCGCGCTTCGCAGCGTCGTGTCGTTGCTCTCCGTCGGGGTCGAGGGCGAGTCGGAGCTCTGCCAGCGCGTCGTCGACTCGCTGAGGGAGCTCGGATTACGCGGAGCCGTGATGCTGCGCGACGGCGACCCGACGACGTTGACGGTGCGCGCCCTCACCGATGGCCCCCCGATCGTCGCGCAGGTCGAGCGGCTCTCGGGGCTCACGGCGCAGGGCTTTCAATTCGACGCCTCGCGCGTGGACGCGTACCGCGCGGTGCTGCACTCGGCCGAGGCGGTGTTCCTCGAGGACGCCCGCGACGTGCTCGATGAGCTGCTGCCCGACGCCGCCCGCGAGTACCTCGGACTCCTGCGTCGCGCGGCGCAAGGCGCCCCGACGGTGTTCGCGCCGCTGCTCCGGGCGGGCCGCGTGGTCGGCGTGTTGACCGCGACGTCACCGAAGATGACCGCGTCCGACGTGCCCGCCCTTCAGGGCTTCGCGGCCGGGGTCTCGGTGGCGCTCGAGAACGTCCGGCTGCGAACGAACGAGCGCTTCGAGGCGGCGGTGCGTGACTGCGTCCGCGTCGTGCTGCGAGGGGCGCTCTCCGACGAGTCCGTCGAAACGACCGCAGAGCGCGCGCTCGAGGTGCTGCTCGACAGCACCGAGCACACGCGCGGCGCGATCATCACCCTCTTTGACCCCGAGCGCGGCGACGTGCGACGGGTGCTCCGACGGACGCGCCGCGGCCACGATGACCCCGCCTTCGGAGAGACCTGCTCGGCGCGGGCGTGGCGCGAGCGCATGCTCCGCGAGGGCGTCGAGTGCATCGGCTGCGAGCAGCAGGGCGCGTGCGGACTCCGCGACGCCCTCGCGCTCCCCATCGCCGATCGCGAGCACCTCTACGGCGTGCTCTGCGTCGATCCCGGACGCGCGGACTCGACGCCCTCGGAGCTCGGCGCGAGGCTGCGCCCCGTGGCCAACGCGCTCGGCGCCGTGATCGCGCGACGCGAGGCCGAGTCGGCTCGCGCGTCGGAGCACGAGCGCTTTCTCCGCGCCCACCGGCTCGAGGCGCTCGGGCAGCTCTCGGGCGGCGTCGCCCACGACTTCAACAACATCCTCACGGCTGTCGTGATGACCTCCTCGCTGCTGCGCGAGCGGCTCACGGACCCCGACGCGGAGCCCGACCTCGACGAGATCGACCTCGCGTGCCAGCGCGGCGCGCGCCTCACCCGACAGCTCCTCATGTTCGGCCGACGGCAGGTGTCGTCGCCGCGGCCGATTCTCGTCTCGACCCTCGTGAGCAACATGCAGAAGATGCTCACCCGACTCGTCGGCGAGGACATCACCCTGCGCCTCGAGACCGTCGACGACCCGTGGCCCGTGATGGCCGACTCGGGCTCGCTCGAGCAGGCCCTCATGAACCTCGTGCTCAACGCGCGCGACGCCATGCCCGAGGGCGGCGACATCACCATTCGGGTCACGCGCGAGCCCGCGGGGAGCCCGCTCGCGCCTGACGACACGAGCGAAGGCGTGTGCCTCTCGGTGCGCGACACCGGCGCGGGCATCGACGAGGCGACGCGCGCGCGCATGTTCGAACCCTTCTTCACCACGAAGTCGCCCGATCGCGGCACGGGCCTCGGCCTCGCGGTGGTGCTCGGCGTCGTGCAGGAGTCGCACGGGCGCATCGAGGTCGAGAGCGCGCCGGGGCTGGGATCGACCTTCAAGGTGTGGCTCCCGCGCGTCGGGCGGACGAGCAGCGACGCGCCTCGGGTGAGCGCTCACCCCGCGCGTCGCGTGAGCGCGCGCCTGCTGGTCATCGACGACGACGTCTCGCTCGCCCACAACGTCGCGCGCTTTCTCGCGAACGCGGGCCATCGGCCCTCGAAGGCGAGCACCGTCGCGGAGGCCCGCGCCCTCTCCGACGGCGGCGGCCTCGACGCCTTCGACGCCCTGGTCTCGGACGTCATCCTCCCGGACGGAAACGGCGTCGCGTTCGCGGCCGAGCTCCGCGCGCGTCGCCCCGCGATGCCCGTCCTCCTCATGAGCGGATACCTCGACGACAGGAGCCACCCCGACGAGATCCGCGCGCGGGGCTACGCGTTTCTCAGCAAGCCCTTTCGCCCCGACGACCTGTTGACCCGCATCGACGAGCTCCTCGCGGCGCCGCAGGCGAGCGCGTGAGCTGATCGCTCAGAGGTTCGCGCGCGCCCACGCCACGATGAGCGCGTTGCGGTCGTGCCCCCACGCCTGGCGATACGCGCGCCCCACGATGTCGGGCCACGTCGAGCGGTCGGCGGGAACGGCCTCGCCCGTGAGCGCGGTCCACTCGTCGGGGAGCGTCCCCGCGATGCGGCCGTAGCGACCGACGAAGGCGATGGGACCCGTGCGATACGCCGCCATCTGCGCCGCCGTGGGCTGCTCTCGCGTCGCGTACGGCAGCCCCGCGATGCGCACCGTGACGCCGTTGCGGAACGGATAGATGCGCTGCCCCGAGCCGTCCATGTCCTCGTACACCACGCCCGCGACGGAGAACTGCGCGCCGCTCTGCCCGATGATGTCGCTGCAGATCGCGTCGGTGTCGCTGCGCTGCACGCGCCCGCGCCGCTCCATCGCCGCCTGCACGACCCAGCGCGCGAGCTGCGAGGGCTCCGCGTCGGCGAGGATCACGTCGGCCTGGCGCGTCCCTCCGCTGAACGCGTCAGAGACGCGGTAGCGGCAGAGCTTCAGCGGCACACCCGTCCACCCGGGATAGGTCGTGGGCTGGCAGCTCCCCTCCATGTAGCGCGCGCTGCGCCTCGCTTCGAACCACGCCGTGATCCGTGTGACCTCGGCCGCGGGCAGCGTGCTCGTCGGCGTGTTGCGCACCTGCACGTCGACCTCGTGCATCGCCTGACGCCCGGCCGTGTCGATCGCCACCGCGCGGAGCCGCTGCGCCCCGTCGGGCACGAATCCCGCGGTGTGCCAGTCGATGGCGTAGGGCGCGGAGGTGTCTTCGCCGATCCTGTAGCCGCCGCCCTGGCTGTAGAACACCACGCGCGCGACGCCCGCGCTCGCCATCGCCGTGGCCGTGAAGGGCACCACCCCCGACACCGTGGCGCCGTTCGACGGCGCGGTGATTCGCACGGTCACCGTCGCCGCGCTCGCGTCTCCCGGCGCCGTCACGTCGGAGGGCGCGGTCACGTCGCGCGGCGCCGTCACGTCGGAGGGCGCCGTCGCATCGGACACGTCTCGCGAAACATCGTCGGGCGACGGAGGCGCGTCGTCGACGGCGATCACATCATCGGGCGATGCGGTGACATCGAGCGCATCGGGCGACGAGGTCACGTCGGGGGCATCGGCGTCTGCGGAGACGGCGGAGGCATCGTCGCCCGAACACGCGCCCAAGACGGCGAAGAGGGCGAAGGCGAACGACACCCGACGCAGCGTTCGAACCATGTCGGCGATCGTAACGCGACTGTCGCGCGGGTCACTCTCTTCGGAGGGCGACGATGGGGTCGAGCCTCGCGGCGCTGCGCGCGGGAAAGTACCCGAAGATCACGCCGATGCCGCCGGAGACGGCCATCGAGAACGCTGCGATCCCTGGCTGAAAGCCGACGCTGAACTCCGTGAGCCTGCCTACGATGAGGCTCGCGCCGACGCCCACGGCGAGGCCCGCCACGCCGCCGATGGCCGCGAGCGTCACGGCCTCGATGAGAAACTGCGCGAGGATGTCGTTGGCCCGCGCGCCGATGGCGAGGCGGATGCCGATCTCGCGCGTCCGCTCGGTGACCGACACGAGCATGATGTTCATCACGCCGATGCCGCCGACGAGCAGCGAGATCGAGGCCACGACCATCAGGAGCGCCGACACGATCGCGGTCTGCTCGTTGAACGCGCTCGTGAGGTCCGAGAGGTTGCTCACCGAGAAGTTGTCCTCGGCGTTGGGGCGGATGCGATGTCGCTGGCGCAGGAGCGAGGTGATCGCGTCTTGCGCGCGGTGCACCACGTCGGGGCCGAGGGCGGTCACCATGATCGCGTTCACCTGCCCGTTGGGCTGCCGCCCGATGCCCGCGCGGAACGTGCTGATGGGCATCACGATGGTGTCGTCGTTGTCCTGCCCGAAGCCCGACTGCCCCTTGCGCGCGAGCACGGCCACGACGGTGCACGGGAGCCTGCCGACGCGGATCTCCTGACCGACGGGGTTGGCGCCGCCGAAGAGCCCCTGGCGCACGGTCTCGCCGATCGCGCAGACGGCCGCCGCGGTGCGCACCTCGTCGGGGCCCCACAGCGCGCCGAGCGCGACGGACCAGCTACGCACCGGAAAGTAATCCGCGGTGCTGCCCGTGACGCGCGTCGAGACGTTGCGCTCGCCCGCCACGACCTGCGCGCTCGACCCCACCGTCGGCGCGACGCGCGCCACCGTGGGCACCTCCGTCGCGATGGCCTCCGCGTCGCCGTCGGTGAGCGAGACGCCCGTCCCCTGTGCGCCGCGCGCGCCGGCCGTGCGAGCGCCGCCGGGCATCACCACGAGGAGGTTCACCCCGAGCGACGTCATCTGAGACTGCATGCGCTCCTGCGCGCCGACGCCGAGGGCGTTGGTGGTCACCACCGCGGCGATGCCGATCATGATGCCGAGGGCCGTGAGCGACGCGCGGAGCTTGGCGCGCACGAGCGACCGCAGCGCGAGGCGAAAGGCCATGAAGAGCGCGAGGCCCCCCGGCGCGGCCTTCTTGCTGGGGTCGTGAGGGTCACGCGGGGCCCCCACCTGGGCGACCTTCCACGGCTCGGCGCCCGCGGGCGCGACGGCCTGGCGCGGATCGGCCTCGGGCACGTCGGAGAGGATCAGCCCGTCTTTCACGGTCACCACGCGCGACGCGCAGCGCGCCACGTCGGCCTCGTGCGTGACCATGACGATCGTGAGTCCCCGCTCGCGGTTGAGCCACTGGAGCATCGCGAGCACCTCGTCGGTGGTGCGCGAGTCGAGGTTGCCCGTGGGCTCGTCGGCGAGGAGCACCTCGGGCTCGGTCACCAGCGCCCGCGCGATCGCCACGCGCTGCTGCTGGCCCCCTGAGAGCTGCGACGGCGTGTTGTGGAGCCGGTCGCCGAGGCCGACGAGCTCGAGGGCGCGCACGGCCCGCTCGCGGCGCTCATCGCTCGTGACGCCGAGGTAGGCCAGCGGCATCTCGACGTTCTCGAGCGCGCTCGTGCGAGGCAGGAGGTTGAAGCCCTGAAAGATGAACCCGATGAGCTCGCTGCGGACGATCGCGCGCTGGTCGGCGTCGAGCTCCGACACGTCGTGGCCCGCGAGGAGGTAGCGCCCGCCCGTGGGGCGATCGAGGCACCCGATGATGTTCATCAGCGTGCTCTTGCCCGAGCCCGAAGCGCCCACGATGGCCACGAACTGCCCCCGCGGGACCTCGACGGAGACGCCCCCGAGCGCGAGCACCGAGACCTCGCCCGAGTCGTACTGCTTGCGGATCTCGCGCAGCGAGAGGACCGCGCTCTCGGGGGTCGCGTCGGGCGCCGCGCCGTCCATCAGAACATCCTCGGCGGACGCGCCGTGGTCGTGGTGGCGGGGCGAGCCGTCGCGTCGGTCTCGTCGATGACGACCTGCGCGCCCTCGACGAGCTCCGGCGCCGAGACCTCGGTGTACACGCCGTCGGTGAGCCCGACGACCACCGACACGCGCGCCGCGCGTCCGTCGCGCAGCACGTAGACCCCGCCGCGCTCGGGCGCGTCGCCGCTCGCGCCGCCGTTTCGCCCGCCGCGTCCGCGACGCCCCGCCGAGACGCCGCCGTCTTCGCCGGGCGGTCCGTTGCCGCGCGCGCCCTCGACGCCTGCGTCGGCGCCGGGCGTCGTCGTCGCGCTCGGGCGGTAGCGCAGGGCCGCGTTGGGGACGCGCAGCACGGCCTCGTGGCGCGCGGTGACGGCGGTGACCGTCGCGGTCATTCCGGGGCGCAGCCGCGCCTGCGGGTTGTCGACATCGATCACGGCCTGGTAGGTCACCACGCCGGCCGTGGTCGTGGGGTTGATGCGCAGCGCGCGCACGGTGCCGCGAAAGGTCGCCCGCGGGAAGGCGTCGACGCGCGCGACGGCGTCCATGTTCTCCGCGAGCTTGCCGATGTTGGCCTCGTCGACGTTGGCGATGACGCGCATGCGCGTGAGGTCGTTGACGATCACGAAGAGCGTCGGCGTCTGGAGGCTCGCGGCCACGGTCTGCCCCGGGTCGACGGCGCGCGTCGCCACGATGCCGTCGATGGGCGCGAGGATGCGCGTGTACGTGAGGTTGGTCTGCGCGACGTCGAGCGACGCGGTGGCCTGCGCGATCTGGGCCTCTGCGACGCCCACGGCCGCGCGCGCCGAGTCGCGCTGCGCCTGCGCGGTGTCGACGTCGACGAGCGCGTTGAGCCCCTGCGCTCGCATCGCGTTGGCGCGCGCGAGGTTGCGCTCGGCGAGCGTGTGGTCGGCGCGGCGCTGCGCGAGCACGGCGCGGGCGGAGGCCAGCGAGGCGCGCACCTGCGCGGCCTGCGCGCGGTAGGGCGTGGCGTCGATCTCGGCGAGGAGGTCGCCGCGGCGCACGCGGCTGTTGAAGTCGACGGCGACGGTGGTGACGCGGCCGCTGATCTGCGCGCCGACCTGCACCTCGAGCACGGGCTGCACGGCGCCCGTCGCGCGGATCGTCTCGACGAGGTCGCCGCGGGTGATGTTCCCCGTGAGGTAGCGCGGCGCGGGCGTGGCGCTGCGTCGACGCGCGACGAAGACGCCGCCGACGATGGCCGCGACGAGCAGCACGACCGCGAGGATCCACCACGGACGACGGCGCGCGTGGAGCCGCCCCAACGCGACGCTCCGAGCGGGTACCTGCGTCGGTGAGACGGGTGGGGAGGTGTCCATGCGGGTGACGGTACCTTTCTTTCTCCGACGTCTCCGCAGCGATCGTGCCACCCGCGCGGTGCGCACGTTTCCGCGTGATCGCGCGCGGCGCGGCGAGCGCGTCTGTCACGAAGCGTGACGGTCGAGAGCACACGAAGCCCTCCGCGCGCGAGCGCCCCACGCACGCGACGGTGTGGCCGCGCGCACGGATTCCTGCGGTATCGTCGAGCGCATCACCGCCGATCGTTCGGCCCCGAACGAACTCACGAGGAACCGACGCCGATGCTCCGTCACACCGCGCTCGCTCTGGTCATGTCGCTCTCCCTCGCCTGCGGGGCCGACCCCGCTGGCGTCCCTGTCGACGACGGCGGCGTCACGCCCACCGACGGCGCGACGCCCGCCGATGGGGCGACGGGGTACACCGAGGCGCTCTGCGCCGACACCGCGAGCCTCGCCGACCTCTCCGCGGCCTACGTCGACTCGCCCGAGGGGATCCGCGCCGCCGCGCGCGGCATCGCGGAGCGCCGCTATCCGATGGGCGTCGCGGTGATCGACGTGCAGAGCGACGCGCAGCTCACCGCGTGGTTCCGTCAGCACGGCGCGTTCGCGAACATCCTCGACTCGTTCGAAGTCGCCGTGCACGAGGGCGGGCACATCTGGGACCTCACGATGATCCGCACGGACTGGCCCTACCGCGTGCGCGACGACCTCGTGATCCGCACGCGTCGGCTCACGAACTTCAACCGCAGCGAGATCCTCACGCTGCACGCCGACCCCTCGGCGGACAGCTACGACGAGGTCTACCTCCGGGGCTCGTCGGGGGCGCAGGGCTTCAACACCCTGCTCGACGAGTACGTGCAGTACACGCACTCGCTCGCGGCGCGCTTCTGCACCCGCGACGGGCTGCGCGCGGGCACGAGCACCAGCGCGCGCGACGGCATCTTGACCATGATGTACTACGTCGAGCTCTACCTGAAGAAGGCGCGCACCGACCACCCCGCGGACTACGCGGCCATCGTCGGTGACCCCGAGCACGTGCGGCTCATTCGCACGGTGTGGCAGCGCGCGGAGTTCTGGCTCAACGTGACCGCGTCGAACCGTCAGCTCGGCATCCGCGACGCGGCCATCAGGGCGTGGACCTACGCGCCCGAGAACGTCATGGAGATCGAGAGCCTGCCCCGGTAGCGACGCTTCTCTAGACGCTCTTGCACGGCGGGTCGCGCATCCAGTTCTCCTCGATCCAGCGCACGGTCTCTTCGAAGCGGTCGTGGTCGTCGCTCGGGCCGTCGATGATCTCGCGCGCGCCCTTGTCGAGCGCCTCGATCACCTTCGCGGAGGGCGCCATCATGATGCCGACGCCCGCGCCGATCTCGCCCATCGACGGACCGAAGCGGTGGTGCTGCTCGCCGAGGAGGTCGTCGCACTGGCGCACCACCGCGTTGCAAGGCGCCTGGAGCATGGTGTTGATGAGCAGCAGCGGACGCTTCGCGAGCCACTGATACCAGCCCCAGTCGATGTCCTTCTGGGGCCATGCTTCGATCTGCATGCGCGCCTTGCTCTCGCGGAGCTCACGCGCCGTCGCGTTCCCCGCGCCGGGGAGCGGCGGCGGCCCGAGGTGATCCTTCGCGGACTCGCCGGGCGGGCGCACGGTGGCGCGTCGCTCGGTGTGGCTCTCGCTCGCGCCGATCGAGAGGATGCAGAGGTCGTGGAGCCACGGGCGCACGGACCCCTTGCGGTGGTGCTCTGTACGGAGGTGCTCTCCGGCGCTGACGAGCGCGCACATCGTGGGGTTGTTGGCGACGATGCCACCGTCGATGTAGTGCCGCTGCCCCGGCCCGAAGTGCAGCGGGAGGTAGAGCGGAAACGCGCTGCTCGCGAGCGCCGCGCTCACGGCCGTGGGGCCGCGCGGGTCTTCGGTCGTGCGCCGCTCGCAGAACGGACTGAAGTTTCGAAAGTACCGGGGCTCCCAGTTGAACGCGTCGAAGCAGACCACCATCGCGCGGCGATCGAGGTCCGACATGTAGAGCCCGCCGTAGCTCTCGGTGAGGAGCCGCTCGAGCTTCTCGACCCTGTCCATGGCCGCGAAGCCCAGGACGAGGCGCGCGATGCCGCCCCACGTCGCGTCGAGCGCGTTCACGATGCCGTTGGAGAAGCGCACGGCGTCATCGAAGATCTGCATGACGCTCTCGTTCGCGGTCTTGCGCGTGAGCCGCGTCGCGAGAAAGAGCGTCATGAGCGCGCCGTCCGAGGTCCCCGCGAACATGTCCGTCCGCTCGAGGAAGCCGGGGCACCGCCGCTCGATCTCGCGCATGAGGCGGATCGTCAGCAGCGGCGAGGGTCCGCCGTCCATCGTGAGCACGCGGCATCGATCGCCGAGGGGGCGTCTTGTTTCCATCACCGTTGCGGCGACTCTACCGCCCCTCGTGGGCCGACGTCCCGCACTTCGATCGCCGCCACGCAGGTCCTTGATTTCCGAGTCCTTCACGCGCGTGATGGCGAGCGCCCGATAGCATTCTCCCCTTTCTCTTCTCTGAGGTGGACGATGAGACGAACTCCCGCGTGGAAGCTCTACGCCGCGGCCCTGCTCATGGGCGCAGCGCTCTTCGGCTGTAGCGAATCGACGAGGTCCGTCGTGGGAGGCTTTCCCGACGCGACGGTCGTGAACGACCTCGGCGACAACGACATCGGCATCGACACCAGCATCGACGCGCCGCCTGACATCCCCGCGGACGTCTCTCGCTGCGGCCCCGGGCAGACCGAGTGCGGCGGCATCTGCGTGTCGACCTCCGTCGACCCCGGCAACTGCGGCGCCTGCGGACGGACCTGCGCCGACACCGAGCGCTGCACCGCGGGGACCTGCGTCACGGCGTGTGCGGGCGCGCAGACCGCGTGCCCCGCGCCCATCGGCGACGGCGGTGTGGATGGCGGCGCGACGCGTCCCATCTGCGTGCTCACCGACACCGATCGAACGAACTGCGGCGCGTGCGGGCGCGTCTGCGCCGCGGGCCAGGTCTGCTCGGGCGGAACGTGCACCACGACCTGCTCCGAGCTCCTCATGACCTGCACGGGGTCCGAGGGATCGTTCTGCGCCGACCTCCGCCGCGACCCCGCGAACTGCGGCGCCTGCGGACGCGCGTGCGCGCCGGGACAGACCTGCGACGCGGGTCGCTGCGTGACCACCTGCGTGTCGGGCTTCACCGCGTGCCTCGGCGTCCCCGACGCGGGGACCGACGGCGGAACGGGCTACTGCGCCGACCTCCAGACCGACCGCGCCAACTGCGGATCGTGCGGCAACGGGTGCCCCGCGGGACAGGTCTGCGACGGCGCGCGCTGCGTCGTCTCCTGCGGGGCAGGATCGACCGACTGCATGGGCTCGTGCCGCGACCTCCAGACCGACCGCGCCAACTGCGGCGCGTGCGGAAACGCCTGCTCCGAAGGCCAGGTCTGCACCGCGGGCCGATGCCAGGTGTCGTGCGGCGCGGGTCAATCGTCGTGCTCGGGCTCGTGCCGCGACCTCCAGAACGACCGCGCCAACTGCGGCACCTGCGGCAACGCCTGCTCCGACGGCCAGGTGTGCTCGATGGGGATGTGCGTGCTCTCGTGCGCGTCGGGCCTTTCGAACTGCTCGGGCTCGTGCCGCGACCTCCAGACCGATCGCGCGCACTGCGGCGCGTGCGGAAACGCCTGCGGCGCAGGGCAGGTGTGCTCCGCGGGCATGTGCGTGCTCTCGTGCGCGAGGGGGGCGACCAACTGCACGGGCTCGTGCCGTGACCTCCAGACCGATCGCAACAACTGCGGCGCGTGCGGCGCCGTCTGCGGCGCGGGTCAGGTGTGCTCGGGTGGCATGTGCGTCGTGAGCTGCCCGACGGGACAGACCGACTGCGGCGGCTCGTGCCGTGACCTCCAGACCGACCGCGCGCACTGCGGCATCTGCGGCAACACCTGCGGCGCGGGCCAGGTCTGCACCGCCGGGCGCTGCGTGCTCTCGTGCACGACGGGCCAGACCGACTGCATGGGCGTCTGCCGCGACCTCCAGACCGACCGCTCGAACTGCGGCGCGTGCGGAATCACATGCAGCGCGGGTCAGGTCTGCGCGGGCGGCATGTGCATCGTGTCGTGTGCGACGGGACAGACCGCGTGCGGCGCGACGTGCCACGACCTCCAGACCGACCGCGCCCACTGCGGCGCGTGCGGAACGGCCTGCGCAGAAGGCCAGATCTGCATGGGCGGCGCCTGCGTGCTCTCGTGCGCCACGGGGCTCACCGTGTGCGGCGCGACGTGTCGCGACCTGCAGACCGACCGCGCCAACTGCGGCGCGTGCGGAACGACCTGCCCCGCGTCGCAGGTCTGCACCGGCGGCGTCTGCGCGCTCTCGTGCGCCACGGGACAGACCGCGTGCGGGAGCGCCTGCGTCTCGACGCGCAGCGATCCGTCGAACTGCGGCGCCTGCGGGACCGTGTGTCCGCTGCGCGCCAACGCGAGCGAGGTCTGCGTCGCGAGCGTGTGCAGCTTCGTGTGCGACCCGAGCTTCGCCGACTGCGACCGCATGGCGGCCAACGGCTGCGAGATCGACACGTCGACGGACGTCACCAACTGCGGCGCCTGCGCGACTCGCTGCACGGTCACGAACGCGACGGCGGCGTGCCGCTCGGGCGCGTGCGCGGTGGGCGCGTGCAACACGGGCTTTGCCGACTGCAACTCGATGGCGACCGACGGCTGCGAGATCAACACGCAGACCGACGCGCGCAACTGCGGCGCGTGCGGAAACGCCTGCCCGTCAGGCGGATCGTGCGTGGCCGGACGCTGCGGCTTCGGCAACGGCTCGGGCGGAACGCTCAACGTCACGGCGACCACGACGATCAACGCAATCGCGGCGAGCGCCGCGGCCACGGCGGGCTCGATGACCGTCACGCTCTCGAACGTGATGGGCACCTTCGCGGCGGGACAGTCGGTCGTGCTCCACCAGTCGCAGGGCGTGGGCGCGGGCGTGTATGAGTTCAACCGCGTCGCGTCGGTGTCGGGGACCACGGTCACGCTCACGACGCCGCTCACGAGCGCGTACCTCACAGACGCGACGCATCGCGCGCAGATCGTCGTCGTGGCGGAGTTCACCGACGTCACCGTGGCCGCGGGCGGAACGCTCACCGCGCCCGCGTGGAACGGCAACACGGGCGGCATCCTCGCGCTCGACGCGTCGGGCACGGTCACCGTCGCGGGCGCCGTGACGATGTCGGCGCGCGGCTTCCGCGGAACGGGTCACGCGTGCTTCTACCGCTGCGCGCGCGGCGTTCAGGGCGAGGGCAACCTCGGCGTGGGCACCGCGAACATCGCGGCCAACGGATCGGGCGGCGGCGGCGGTCCCGCGGGGCAGGACGACGGCCCTGCGGGCGGCGGCGGCTACGGCGCGGCGGGCGGCAACGGCGACGCCTCGGGCGTCTACTGCGGCGCGTGTCGCGAGTCGTGCGCGAGCGGCGGCGCGGGCGGCGGCGTGGTCGGCACCGCGAACCTCGGCACCGGCGTGTTCTTCGGCGGCGCGGGCGGCGAAGGCGGCGCCGACGAAGACGGCGGCAACCCCGGACGCGGCGGCAACGGCGGCGGCATCGTGCTCATGCGCGGCGCCGTGTTCGCGGTCACGGGCACGGTGAGCTCCAACGGCGAGGCCGGTCAGGCTCCGTCGCAGGGCGCGTGCGGCGGCGGCGGCTGCGGCATGGCGAACGGCGCGGGCGGCGCGGGCGGCGCGGTGCGCATCGTGTCGCAGGGCATGGCCGCGCTCGGCACCGCGCGCATCACCGTCGGGGGCGGCGTGGGCGGAACCTCGACCTGCGGACGCGGACGCAGCGCAGACGGCGCCGTTGGACGCATCGGCGTGCGCGCGGCCTCGGCCACGGGCACGACCTCTCCGGCCTTCGATACCAACTGATTCAGTTCCGGTGGTGTGCTCGCTCCGCCCGCGTGTGTGCGCGGGTGGAGCGGTCAGCCCTGCGTGCCGCGAGGGTCGCGGTTCTGCCACCCGACCATCCAGCCGGGGTACTCGGGCGGGAGCGCGCTCGCGTCGTCGAGGCGCTTCACGGCGTCGGCCGAGAGCGTGAGCGTCGTCGCGGCGAGGTTGTCGGCGAGCTGCTCGCGGTTCTTCGCGCCGATGATGACGCTCGTGACGAAGGGCTTCGTGAGCTGCCACGCCAGGGCCACGCGCGCGACCGAGACGCCCATTCCGTCAGCCACCTCGCGCAGCGCCGCGAGCACGCGCGGGAGGCGCTCCATCTCCACGGGCGGAAAGTCGAACGAGCTCCGTCGCGCGCCCTCGGGACCCTTCTTGGTGGGGTCGAACTTGCCCGAAAGAAGGCCGCCCGCGAGGGGGCTCCACGGCAGGATCGCGATGCGCTCGGACAGCGCGAAGGGCGCGATCTCGCGCTCGATGTCGCGTCCCGCGATGGAGTAGTACACCTGCCCGCTCTCGAAGCGCGCGAGGCGGTTCTGCTCGGCGTAGGTGACGGCCTTCGCGGCGAGCCACGCGGGGAGGTTGCTGAATCCCACGTAGCGCGCCTTGCCCGAGCGCACGACGGCGTCGAGCGCCTGCACGGTCTCTTCGATGGGCGTCGACGGATCGAATCCGTGAATCTGATAGAGGTCGACGTGATCGAGCCCGAGGCGCTGGAGGCTCCCGTCGATGCTCGCGAGGATGTGCGCGAGAGAGAGCCCCACCTGATTCACGCCAGGGCCCACGCGGCCGCGGACCTTCGTCGCGACGACGACCTGCTCGCGCGGGCGTCCGAGCGATTTGAGCGCAGCGCCGACGAGCTTCTCCGACTCTCCCTCGGAGTACACGTCGGCGGTGTCGATGAAGTTGACGCCCGCGTCGAGGGCCGCGCCGACGATGCCTTCGGCCTCGTGCGAGCCGAGCTTGCCGACGACCTCCCAGAACCCCTTGCCGCCGAAGGTCATCGCGCCGAGGCAGAGCTCGGACACGTAGAGCCCCGTCCGACCGAGAACGTTGTATCGCATCGCTGGTTCCTTCTGCGTCGCGCCGCTGCGACGCGGCGCCATCTATGCGCACGCGAGGGGCGATGGTCGAGGGGTGAAGCGCAGCGCGCCGAGCGGTTGTGCGGATGCCGAGGCGATGTCAGGTGCGCTCGGCGTCCTCACGGCCGCCGGTCCCTTTGGTGGGTACTCGATGCAGGTTCGCTCGGCGTCCTCACGGCCGCCGGTCCCATTGGTGGGTACTCGATGCAGGGTCGCTCGGCGTCCTCACGGCCGCCGGTCCCTTTGGTGGGTACTCGATGCACTCGGAGACATCTTCGCTCGCGTCGAGGCGAGCATCGATCGCTCCGAAGCGTTGCTTCGCTACTGCGGCAGGTGCATCCGATCTGCGATGCGCTGGGGGAGGAGCATCCAGTAGCGACCGTGGTGCTGCATGCGTCCCGCGCGGTCGTAGGCGTCGGGGCCCGCGCCCCAGAAGAGGTCGCCTCGCACCGCGCCGCGGATCGCGCCGCCCGTGTCTTGCGCGACGACGAGCCGTTGAATCACGCCGACGCCTTCGAGCGCTTCGATGTCGAGAAAGAGCGGCGTTCCGAGCGGGACGAAGCGCGTGTCGACGGCCATGCTCCGCCCCGCGGTGAGCACCACGCCCTCGGCGCCGGTGGCTCCCTGCGTGCTCTCGTGAAAGAACACGTACGAAGGGTTCCGGTTCATCACGGCCTGCGCCTCGGCGGGGTGCGCGGCGAGCCACGCGCGAATCGATTGGAGCGACACCGATCCGCGTTGGAGCGCGCCGCGGTCGATGAGCACGCGACCGAGGGCCACGTAGGGGTGGCCGTTGCTCACGTCGTAGTTGATCTGCACGACGCTTCCGTCTTCGAGCGCGACCCTTCCAGAGCCCTGGATTTCGAGGAAGAACGCGTCGATCGCGTCGTCGACCCAGAGCAGCGGACGCGCCGTTCGACGCACGGCTCCGGCGGCGATCTGCGCGCGGGTCCAGTAGGGGCGGAGGCGTCCTCGCACGCGGCGTCCGACGTTGTGCGAGCCCGACGAGACGAGGTCCGACGGACGCGCGTAGAGCGGGGTGTTGAAGCGTCGGCTGCGTGTGCGAGATCCGTGAAGCTCGGGCTCGTAGTAGCCCGTGAAGAGTCCGCGGTCGTTGCCGCCTGCGCGCACCGGAACGGGCGTGAACCAGCGCTCGAAGTACGCGCGCGCTTCGTCGGAATCCGCTTCGGGCGTAGGGATCGCGCAACACGCGGGCTTCCAGTCGGAGGCCGCGCCGAGGAGTCCGTCGGGGCCGATGGGGCGGTCGTCGGACGCGCGCATGAGCCGCTCGCAGGTGCGTCGCCACGCGGGGAGCGCATCCGCGAGCGTGTCCGCGCGCCAACCGGGGAGCGCGGCGAATCCGGTGAGCGGAGCGGGTGGTTGCGGCGGAGTGGGTGGTGCGGCGGGGCGTGCGACGCGAGGGGTTGCGACGATCGCGCGCGGCGGTGGCGTGCGCGACGAGGCGCAGCTCGCGAGGAGCACGAGGAGCGGGAGCAGCGAGGCGCGCGGCGACATTGCGGCGCGCAGGGTAACCGAGAGGGCGCGGGGCGCAGTCGGCATCGCGGAGTGGCGCGTCGCTTCGAAGCTCGCAAGTGGTCGGCGCGCTGTACGACGCCTGCTTGACAAGGCCGCTCGGTCCGTGCGCCATTTCCCTGGGAGATTGAGAAGGGATGGCGAACGACTTGTCTGGGCGACCGTCTCTCTGTCTGACGCAGCCACTCGGCACGAACGCTTCGGATGAGAGGCGCGCGGCGCTTGATCGGGCAAGAGGACCAGCAAGACGGATTCCGTTGGTCAGGGTCGCGATACCGAGCGAGACGCACCCCCGCCACGGAGTGGAGTGGCTCGATGTGCTCGGCGATGGGCTGCTCCGTGTGGGCCACAAGAGCGCACGCAGCCGGGAGATCGAGAAAGAACTCAGCGCCCCGGACGCGCTCTACTTTCACGCCGGACGCTCGCATCCCGACTACGGCACCCTGGTGTTCATCCTCGACGGCTCCGGCGATTCCGCGACCGGGGAGGAGTGCGAGGCGTCGGTTTCGGGCATGGGCTGTCTCCTCTGCGCACGCGGCGGTTCGCCGACCGACACCGACTCTCACGGCTGCCTCGCGCCCGTGTCGCACTGGCATCCCGACGAACAGCGACGCTTCTATTCGGAGACGACGTGGCGCGACGCGTGGCGCGAGCAGGCGGCGTCGTTTCTGGCCGAGTACTACGGGCAGAAGGGCCTCGCGGGGTACTTCGGCGTCGGAGAAGCGGCGCGTCCCGAGGTCGCTGACCCCGCGGGGGTGTTCTGCAACCCGACGATCACAGACTGGCGCATGTGGACGATCGAAGTCCGTCACCGGCGCGACCTCGATCTGAAGGCCGCCCTCGTTGCAGGCCGAATCCTCGCGTGGGCGCAGCACCCCGACCTGCGGAACCTCATCAACACCCGGCTCGTGAGCGGATCAGTAGACCTTCCGTTCTACCAGCGCCTGTGCACGGAGCTGTCTGATCGAGAGCTCCAGTACGACGCAGACGCGGAGACGCCGACCCTCGCGGCGGACCTCTTCTGTCGCGATCGAATCGGAGACTGGAGGTGAGCACCGCCATGTCGACGTTGACGATCGTCGCAGCCGCGGGGAGCGCTCCGACGTCCATCGCGTTGACCGTCCCCTCGCCCATCGTGACGACGCAGCACGGGGAGCGCTTCGTGGTGCGGAGCGTTCGAGAGGCCGCGCCGACGGCCAACGTGGTGCTCACCGACGACGAGTTCACCGAGAACCTTCGCACCGGACTCTTCGTCGAGACGCCTCGCTGGGCCTATCGCCCCGACCACGCCCTGCTGTTCATTCGCGCCGATCTCCACGAGCAGCTCGTGCATCTGCGCGCCGCTCCAGAGTGCCGGGAGAAGACCACGCGCGACGACGGCGTGTGCGTGTTCTACGCGTCGCTCGAACAGACGGCGGCCTTCAGAAGTGACGCGGCGGACAAGCTGTTACGCGGGGTCAGAGCGCGACTGAATCGAGGAGGTCGCGCGCTCGGCGACACGGGGGTGACCGAGCTCCACGAGTGGCTCCGCTGGGCGTCGGTCGTCGCGGCGCGCGGCAGCTCCCACGAAGAGGACGCCGCGGTCCTCTGGCTCGTCGTGCAGATGGACCACCACCCCGGTCGAGTGAGCGCGGCGCGCGACGCGGCGCTTCGAGTCCGCGGGATGTCGCCCGCAAAGCTCGACGAGCTCGTCAGGCGATGCCGCGCGGAACGCGGCGTGGTCTCCGTTCCGGTGTCGTCACCTCGCGCGAATGACGTCCGTCTCTGCCGACGCAACCGCGGCTTCCCTTCCCTCACGCACGCGGCATTTCCCTGATGGAATCCTCTGATCGCGACGGGCGCATCGTCACGTTCTACTCGTTCAAGGGTGGCGTCGGACGGACCATGGCGCTCGTCAACGTCGCGACGCTCCTGGCCTGCCGTGGGCTCCGTGTCCTCGTCGTCGACTTCGACCTCGACGCGCCGGGGCTCGGACGCTACCTCCCCGCGTCGAAGCACCGCGGCGGAGGGCCCGCGTCGGGTGTCGTCGAGCTCTTCACGTCGCTGCGCGATGCGTTCGACGCTCGCTTCGCCGACGACGGACAGTACAGCGCCGAGCCGGCAACGACGGTCAAGACGCTGCGAGAGATCATCGAGGCCACCCTCGACCGCGAGGAGCATTTCTACCCGGCGGAGGTCGAGGTCCCCGATGGCCCGCGGCGGGGGAAGATCGACGTCATGCCCGCGGGGCTCTTCGACGCGGGGTTCAACGCTCGCCGCGAGCGCCTCGACTGGAAGGTCTTCTACGAGCGCTACGCCGAGGCGTTCTTCCTCCTTGCGGACGCGATGCGCGCGCGCTGGGACTTCGTGCTGGTCGACTCGCGCACGGGGCTCTCCGACGTGGCCTCGGTGTGCACCGCCCTCCTCCCCGACACGCTCGTCGCCGTGCTGGTGCCCAACGCGCAGTCGCTCGACGGTGTGATCGACGTGATCCCGCAGGCCGCGAGGTCGCGACAATCGCTGGGCTGCGACGGCGACGCGCTCCTCCCCGGCGCGGCGGACGCGCGTCGCGACGAGCTCGACGTGCTCCCGCTCCTCAGCCGCGTTGAGAACGCCGAGGACGATCGCAAGCGCCAGTGGATCGAGCGGATCAGCAAGGCCTTCGAAGGCATGCGCGGCGCGGCCGGGGTGCGCCTGCCCGCGGGAGACCTGCGGCGGTATTTCGAGGGGCTTCGGGTTCCCTATCGCACGCGCTACGCCTTCGGCGAAGAGATCGCCGCCACGCACGAGTCGAACGCCGAGGCCGACGGGATGGCCGCCGTGTTCGACCGTCTCGCGCTCCGCCTCGTCGCGCTCTCGCCGCGTCGCGCCTCGTCGCGGCCCTGGGCGCGGGACGTCTCGTCGAGCGTCGCCAGGGTCGAGGCCGAGGTGCTCTCGGTGCTCGACCGACACCCCTACGTCGTCGCGCGTCTCGCGAACTGCGGGCTCGGCGAGGTGCCCACCGCGATCACCCGAGCGCTCTTCAGCCTCCGCGCCTCCGAACTCGCGAGGACCTTCAACCACGCGCTCCTCGCGCTCGACGAGGACTCGACCGCGAGCCCCGACGACCGCCGCGCCCTCGACGAGATCTTCAGGGCTTGCATGCGCTACGCGATCGACTGGCGCGACGCGGTGCGGCGAGGCCGCGACGCGGTGCTCCGCGGGGTCAACGCCATCGAGCTTCCGCTGCGAAAGACGACGCTCGCCGAGCTGGTGCTCTCGGCGATCGACGATCGCGCGCCAGCGTTCGGTCGGGGCGAGCACGGCAGCCTCGTCGGCGCGCAACAGGTGAGCCTCCCAGCAGTGCTTCGCGCGCCCATCCCCATGACCCCGACGCGATTCGTCGAGGCGATGGTTCAGCACCTAGCGGAGACGGTGTTCACCGACCTCGTCGAGGCGCGTCGACGACCCGGTTCGCGCGCAGCCATCGCCGACGTCGAGGGGACGCTGCGCGCCCGCGGCTATGAGCGACCCGGTGGGGCTCGGCCCTTCTATCTGGTGTTCGATCAGGAAGTCGATCACCTCTGGCGAGTGGCGTGCGACGCGCAGCGATCGGAGGCGGGCCTGCCGAGCCTGCGGCTGGTTCGGCTGGTCGGGGAGGCCAGCGCCGACGAGTCTGCATCCGCGGCGCACGTCGCGGCGGTGCTGGATCGTCTGGCGTCCGCGTGAC
>JBPOHC010000817.1:0-6901 GCA_052035985.1 Myxococcota bacterium
CGGAGTGAGCCCGTGCCACACGCGCCGTGCGACCGGCGAACTCCGGACGCTCCGCGCTCGAAGCTTCTCGTTCCTCTCAGACGTTACGCGCTGAACCCCAGGCGCCGCGCGAAACGCTCTGCATTCAAGCGCTTTCCGAGTGATGAGCGCAACGATGACGGAGGGATGGGGTGAGGGCATGGCAGCTACCAACGGGCACACGCGGCGCGCCATCTCAGTACGTGATCCCGTTGGTGCCGCCGGGCGCGCCCGTCACCTGCGGCTGCGGCTGCGGCGCGGCCTGCCACGGATCGTGCGCCCCGGGCTCCGCCGCGCCGCGGTGGTTGCGACCGCCCGCGCGACCGGTGTGCCCTTGCGCCGCGGCGCTCTCCTCGCCGCCCGCCTGGAGGCTGAACGGGTAGTTCACGGTCACGACCCCTTCGCCCTCCGGCTCGGGGAAGCGCCACCGACGGACCGCGTCGGCGATGCACTCGCCCACGCTCGCGATCGGATACGTGCTCTCGCTCACCGCCGACGAGGTCACCCGCCCCGAAGGGCCGATCTCGAAGCGAACCAGGACCCGCCCCGCGGCGTTGGGATTCACAGCGAGGCCCTGCTCGTGGCAGTGGTTCACCTGACCGATGTTGCGGAGCACCACGCGACGGATCGCGTCTGGCGCGAGCAGCGCGCGCCCCTGCTCCACGGGCGCGGCCCCCGCGTCGGGCGCAGCACCCGGCGCCGTGATCGCCACCATGGCGGGCACCGGCACGGCCTGGTCTCGGTCGGGCCTGATGCGAAACTCCGTCGGCTGAAAGCCCGCGGCCTCGACGCGCACGGGCACCTCGCGCGAGCCCCGCGGAAGCGTGGTGGCCTCGGGGTGCTCGCACGGCGCGCCGTCGATCAGCACGCGCGCGCCGCTCGGCAGACCGCGGAGCTCCACGCGCACGGTCGCAGACGCCGCGGACGTGACCGCCTCCTGCGTCGCCGCGTGTTCGGCGGCGGGCGCGTTCGAAGAGGTCCCCGTGACGGCGAGCGCGACGGCGCCGCCCGCGAGGAGCACCACGCCAGCGACCGCCCCGAGCACCACGCCGCGGCGCGAGCCCTTCGGCGTGGCGACGCCGATCTCCTTCGTGGCGCGCTGAAAGGTGTCGGGCGCGGCGGTCGGTGATCCCTGGAGCGAAGCGTACGAGCCGCTGCCCTGGAGCGACGGCGTGAGGCCGAACTCCCTCGCCCAGCGATCACGCGTGGCGGGCGCCGCGAAGGGGAGCAGCGCGCGTCCGAAGTCGCGCACCGACGCGTGACGTCGCGCGGGGTCCTTCTCGAGCGTGCGCATGACCACCGCTTCGAGCTCCACGGGCAGCGACGGAACCAGCAGCCGCAGCGGCCTCGGCGCGTCGCGGAGCACCTGCGTCAGCACCGAGAGCACGTCGGCGCCGGGGAACGGCAGCGAGCCCGTGAGGCACTGATAGAACACCACGCCGAGGGCCCACTGATCGCTCGCCTCGACGGCGTGACGCGAGCCCGAGACCTGCTCGGGGGCGAGGTAGTGCGGCGTGCCGAGGACCATCCCCGTGGCGGTCACGCTGCCCGCGCGCTGATCGGGGCGCACCTTCGCGATGCCGAAGTCGAGGAGCTTCGGATGCACCTGCCCCGCGAGCGGAGACCAGAGGTACACGTTGTCGGGCTTGATATCCCTGTGAACGATGCCCTTCTCGTGCACGGCGGCGACGGCCGAGAGCACGGGGAGCATGAGGTCCAGCGCCCCTTCGGGCGTGCGCGGCCCCTCCCGCGTGAGCAGCCCCGTGAGCGGCTCGCCCTCGAGGAACTCCATCGCCATGAAGGGCACGCCGTCGATCACGCCGAGGTCCTCGACGTCGACGATGTGCGGGTGCTTGACGCTCACAGCGGCGCGAGCCTCTTGAACGAAGCGCTCCGCGCCGCCCGCGTGCTGCGCGGCCGAGGCGTGCATGACCTTCACCGCGACGCGCTTCTGGAGCCCCGACCGCGTGGCCTCGTAGACGGTGCCCATCCCCCCCGCGCCGAGCACGCGCGCGATGGTGTACGGCCCGAAGGTCGACCCCGGACCGAGCGAGAGATCCTTGGGCGCGGAGTCACCCGTGGTCCCTGACGCGAGCGTCTGCGGAGACAGGCCAGGGATGCTCTGCATCCGAGGCGCGCGCGCGGCGGGCACGACGGCCTCGAGCTCGGCGAGGAGCACGCCCGCGTCACGCTGCCTGTCCGCGGGCTTGAACGACAGGGCGCGCGCGAGGATGGGCTCCCACGGGCCGACGTCGACGCCGAAGGCAGCGGGCGAAGGGCGCCTGGGGTTGAGCGCGGCGGCCGACACTTCGAGGGAGTTCGAGCCCGGGTACGCCTCCTTTCCGGTGACCATCTCGGTGAGCACGAGGCCGAGCGCGTGGACGTCGGTCCAGGGCCCCGAGCGCATCCCGCCGACCTGCTCGGGCGCGGCGTACTTGAGCGAGAACGCAGAGAGCGACGACGTGGTGCGGGTCTCGCCCGACGAGCCCGCGGACTCGTCAGGGCGCATGGCCTTGGCGATGCCGAAGTCGAGGATGCGCGAGGGCAGCGCCGCGGCGCCCTTGGGGAGCATGATGTTGGCGGGCTTGATGTCCCGGTGCGCGATCCCATCGGCGTGGGCCGACGCGAGCGCTTCGAGCACCGGACGCAGCAGCGCCAGCGCCTCGGGCGGACTCATCGGCTGACCGCGCCGCGCCTCGAGGAACTGCCTCAGGGTAGGTCCATCGACCCACTCCAGCGCCATCCACGGGACCGACTCGCCCGAGGGCATGGCCGACACGCCGAAGTCGACAGCGCGCACGACGGCGGGGTGCTGGAGCTGTCCGATGGTCTGCGCCTCGGAGAGAAAGCGCTGCGCGAACTCGACCCGCGCGGCGTCTCCGAGGTGCGTCGGGATGCGCAGCACCTTGATCGCGACAGGCGTACGGAGCGCGCGATGACGCCCGAGGTACACGGTGCCGAATCCCCCGGCAGCGACCACCAGCTCTACGTCGTAGCGCTCTTCGATCCGTCGCCCGACAAGACCGAACTCATCGATGTTCATTGCGACTCACGCGAGAGTACACAAGCAAGCGAAGCGCCGCAGCTTTCATTGCGTTGGAACATCGACGAACTCGGTGCACGCGCGAAGGAGCGCCCGTTGCGCAACCCGGTTGCGCAGTTCGCGCAGCGCGAAATGAGAAGCGGGAGTCGCCCCGCGCGACGACGTCGACGCTTCGCCCCCTCGGCCCTGCGGATGCAGAATCCCGCTCGTGAAGACCCCTCAGCTCCTCGGGGTGCTGCTCCTGACGGCGTGTCGTCTGGCGGCGCGTCCGACGCCACCCGCGCAGTCTCGGGTCGTCACCGATTCGAGCGTCGATGCGCCGACGCGCGCGGCGCCTTCGGTGGCGGCACCCGCGGTGGCCGAGGTCACGGACCCTGGTTGCCCGGCGACGCCGCGCAGCGCCGTGGTGCATCGCCGTTACACGCCGCGCGAGGCGCCCGATGCGGCGCCCGTCGCGACGCCGTGGGTCCTGCACGAGGTCTTCGACGGCAACGTCGCGTCGGACTTCGAAACGTCAGCGCCGCCACGCGCGCTCGACCGGGCCGAAGCCGTGCGGCTCGGAGCGCTCGACTCCGACGACCCCGTGTGGGTCTACACCGCGCCTGACACAGCCCCGTGCAGAGCCACGCCCGGACGCTTCTGGTGGGTCCCGAGCGAGATGCGCGGCGACGCATACCTCGAGGTCGTGCGCGAGCTCGCGGGCTGCGACGTGCCCGACGCGTCGGAGCAGCTCCTGATCGCCCTTCGCCAGCCCACCCGGCCCGCGCGCTGTCTGCTCCGCCGCGCGGAGTCCGCGGGGACGCACTTCGATCCGACGGCGCACCTCCCCCCCGACGTGGCCGCGTTGATCCCTTCGCAGCCGTGTCCTCGCGCGCGGTGTCGGCTGTTCTGGACCCTCGCCGCGGTGAGCTTCACGGGCGGCGCGACGGTGTCGGAGCTGACGGCGACGTACATGCCTCACCGCGACGGCGAACCCGACTGCCACGACGCGTGGACCGACTTCCACGCGACGCTCTTCCAGCGCGCCGCGGGCGGTCCCCTCGTACGGCTCGGCCAGGCGATGGGGCTCTACGGCGCCCTCTACGACGGTGAGGGGCCTCGCGTGGCGATCAGCGCCGACGTCGACACGGTGCGCGCGCACGTCCTCCCAGCGCGCGGCTCCGAACCCGTGGCGCCGACGATGAGCGCGCAGTGGTGCCGCATGAACCACACGCAATACGAGGGACGGGGCTCTCTGGCCCCGTGCTGCCAGCTCTGATGCGCGACGCGATCGCGGGGAGTGATCGAGTGTTTCGGGGACGGCTGATCCCCTCAGCGCGCGACGGCGCGGAAGCGTCGCAGGAACTCTCGAAGCGTCGACCGCTGCGTGGCGTCGACGTCGACCTCGGATCCGCATCGGCCGAGACGTAGCGTGCTCGCGACGGCCATGCGCTCCAGCATCGCGACGGGAAGGCGTGCGGTGATCACCCCCGCGTCGCCTGCGTCGCCCTCGGCCGGCATCCGCTCGAACGCGGGCACATCAAGCGGCTCGTGGTCCGCGAGGGCGGCGAGCGACAGGCACTCCGTAGGGCGGCGCCCGACGGCGTCACTCAAGATGGCAACCGTCACCGCGTCGGGTGCGTCGCTCCGCGCCCATACGGTCACGGAGATCGCGCGACCGAGGACGATCGACAACATCAAGGTGTCGCGGTGATGCGCTTCGTCGCGCGAGAGTTCGAAGCGCCCGGGATCCACGGGCAGGGTCTGGGGCCGCTGGAGCGAGGCGGCCGCCTCGATCACGCTCGCCATGTACGCGTCGCGCCCGTGGTCGGACTCCGCCCGGTGCGCCTCGATGGGAGACCTGCACGCCACGACGACGAAGGCCACCCACAGCGCGGTGTTCGCGAGCCTCGCGTTCACCGCGCGATCCTAACACTGCCGCCGTGGGACTTGTGGTTGACGGCCTCGACGACGCGGTTGCGGTCGCCGAGCCCGGCGCCGCCATCGCCTGCTTCGCCGTGGGTGCAACGCGCGGCACACAGATCGCAGACAGCACCGCGCATGAAGCTCGCTCGCACGGGGAATCTCGCGCTCGCCTCGCTGCTCTCGCTCTCCGTCGCAGCGGCGCCGCGCATCGCGCACGCGCAGAGCGCACCCGTGTCGCCGACGAGCGCAGAGACAGACAAGACCAACGCGCCTCCCACGTCCCCCACCGAGATGCGCAGCCCGGTGGCCTTCGGGGTGGGCGTGACGCTCGCGGCGACGGGCAGCATCGCGACGCTCACGGGCGGACTGATGGTACTGATCGCGATCGGGAGCGAGTGCGGAGCCTCCCCGTGCGACACCTCCGACCTCGCGTATCTGGGCCTCGGAATCGGCCTCGGCGGCCTCGCGGCGCTGGTCGGGGGCGCGGGGTTGAGCGTGTACGGCTCGCAGCAGGTCCCCGTCGCGGAGCCCGCACGAGCGAGGAGATCGCCGACGCTGTGGCCCGAGGTGAGGCTCGGCGCATCGTCAGCGGCGCTGCGATGGAGTTTTTGAGTTCGAACTCAATGAACGCATCGGGGGTGATGAATCCGGTGAGTTCCGATTCAAGATCTTCATGGGCGGGTATGAATCCGATGAGTTCGGATTCAAACACTCCATGGGGAGCGATGAATTCGGTGACCCCGACCCCGCCCGAACGCATCGGAAGATCATCGATCGAGTGGGGCCCGCAGTCAGGCTCGGTGTCAGGTCGGAGGCTTGACGCTCGGGTCGGCGGGCTTCTTCGCGCGGGGCTTCGACGACACGCGCAGCCGCGACTGTAGCGTCGGGACATGCTCCGAGAGCGCGCGCCCCCAGATCGATCCTCCGACCCGTTCGAGGGCCTCGAGGCGCTGCGAGAGGAGGGCGGCCAGCGCGTCGCGATCGCGCTGCGCGTCTGCGATCGCGCGGGGCTTGATCTTGATCGCGCCGACGGGCTTCGCGGTCTTGAGGAGCCTCGCGCCCACGGCGGCGGCCTCACGCGCGAGCTCGGGCTTGAAGGGCGTCATCCCCTTCACGGCGGCGCCGTGCTTGTTGAAGAACGCAGAGACCCTCACGAGCAGCTTGCCGAGGTTGAGCGGCCCCGCGGCGCCCTTGAGCTTCGACGCGCTGTCGGCGGGGATCGCCCCCGAGCTCGCAAGCGAAGCGACCGAGGAGAGCGCGATGTCGCGCAGCACGCGTCCGCGCGCGAGGTCGGCCTGAAGCGCGCCGTTGACCCCCGCGGGACCGTCGATGCGCTCGCTCGCGAACACGAGGCCCAGCGCGATGCGCGGCATCTCTTCGAGCGCGCGCCAGTCGGCCTCGAAGCCGCTCGCAACGACCCGCTCGCGCTCCGCCAGCACGGCGTCGAGACCCGTGACGACGTTGTGGTACGCCATCGACGGATCGCCCCGAAACGACGTCACCTTCGCGGCATCGATCGCCCGCGCCTCGGTGATGAACGCGAGAAAGTCGGCCTCGACGCCTTCGACCGCCACGGTCTCGGCCTCGATGGCCTTCGGCGCCAACGACGGCGCGACCTTCGCGACCTTCGCCGCAGATTCCCCTGGTTTCTTCTTCGTCCCCGTCATGAACAAACCTCCATTTCCATCGCAAGGTCTCAGGGCGGCGGAGGGTAGGTCCAGCACAAACTTCGGGTAGACCCTTATTTCAGCGGCGCGGCGGTCGCATCGGGGAGTCCCCTCAAAGATCGGCTTGGAACGCTCGCGCCCGTGGTGCTTGGATTCTCGGCAGAACGGAGGGCGGTGACGCGATGGCGACGCGATGGGTTCCGATTCCGCTGGAGGGCCGCGAGGACGGGCTGTGGTTCGGTCGGCTCGACGGCGAGGAGTTTCCGAC
>JBPOHC010000078.1:0-12098 GCA_052035985.1 Myxococcota bacterium
CTGACCACTGCGGAACCTGCTCCACGGTGTGTCCCGGCGTCACCAACGCAACACGCACCTGCACGGTCGGACGATGCGGGAGTACCTGCAACGCAGGGTGGGGAGACTGTGACGGCAACGTCGCGAACGGCTGCGAAACAAACACCGCCGCATCCGCTTCTCACTGCGGAGCCTGCGGAAACGTCTGTGAGAGCAGGGTCTGCAACGTGGGTTCCTGCGCCGCTCCTAGCTGCACCGATCGTGTACGCAACGGCGTTGAGTCAGATGTCGATTGTGGAGGCGCCAACACATGTCCACGGTGTTCTAATGGGGCGCGTTGCCTGGTCGGCACGGACTGCCAGAGGCAAGCCTGCGTTACAGGGCTCTGCGCGACGGGGATCTCGCTTGGCAGCGGCGGCGTTCGCTCGTGGGCCGATGGAACCTCCGCAACGAGTTGCAGCGCGTACCGATCGTCGACCAACTATCAAGGCAATACGGGAGATGGTGTCTATAGCGTGCGGCTGAGCGCAACTTTCACGACCAATGTCTGGTGCAACATGACCACCGACGGCGGCGGCTGGACGCTTGTGATGCTCCATAGCCCACATCCGACCCTACCCCACCCGGACTGGAGCACGGCGGTCAGTGGGAATGTCGTGACTGGCACCATGACAGGACTCATGAATTTCAACGAGATCGTTGGCCTGGCACATTGGTCAACGCTCGCGCCGACGGCAACACTGCGTCTTGAAATGGGGAACGGACCAGAAGGCATCCTGCGCCGAGCCACCTATACGTTCTCACTCAACTCAAGCGACTTCTACGCACTGACACTCACTGGACAGGTTATCCAGTTGGGACCTGTCCCCCCAGGGCTCTATACATACCATGCTGCGAATCACTTTCGTTTCTCGACCTGGGATGCAGATCACGACACTTCTTCTTCGGGCAATTGCGCTGCGACGTACGGCGGCACCCCGTGGTGGTACGGCTCCTGTTGGGATGGGAGCCTTTGGGGGGGTGGGGGAAGTGTTGCTGAAGGGATCCCAAACACCCCGTTCTGGCGAGGGAGGACGACGGAAGGATTGCCATGGGGCGCGATCTGGGTCCGATAGTGTTCTCCGAGTTCGAATGTGAACGCTCGGCTGTGTGAGGTCCCGACTTCGGTCCCCCTTCGTCCCGTCGCGCTCGACACGCGGCCGGAGCTCCTGCATGGTCGTCGCGCCTCGGCCGAGGAGGGCGGAGACCCATCACGGAGTCTCCCCATGTCCGACGCACCGCTCCCCTCCCCCGACACCGACACCGACAAGCCCCCGATCGTCTGGCGCTCCCACGGCGAGCGGGTCTTCGTGCGGGTCGTCTGTGGCGCGTGCGGCGCCCGCTCTCAGGTGATCGACGTCGGACCGCGCTTCGAACTCGGCGCGGAGCCCCACCACGGCGGCGTCGACATCGCGCGCCGCCGCATCGAGTCGGGCGCCTTCGGCCTCACGCTGGTGAAGCACCACCTCGACCACGCGAGCGCCGTGTCCGCCCTCGCCGCCGAGGCCGTCATCGACCGCATGGGCCTCTACACCGCGCACACCGCGGCGCGCGAGATCGGTCCCTTCGCGGTGCTCCTTTGCGAGACGCAGACGCTGGTGAGCGCACTCCCTCACGACGTGCGCCTCGGGGGGATCGAGCTGCTGTTCCACGCGCGCGATCCCAATCCCCTCGCGCAGGCGACGAGTTCGCTCCGCGAGACGTGGGCCGAGGGGCAGCACCTCGAAGCCGCGTCCTGCGCGATGCAGTGGTGGTCGTGGAGGCCCGTGACGGGCGGCGCGTAGCGACGAGGCGGCGATCGTGCAGACGTTGGAGGTTGCGCTCCGCAGGACGCGGAGCGGGTGACAGCACGGATCCCGCAGACGCGGGTGCGCTGTCGTTGGGTGGGTTCAGACCGAGACCGGGCGCATCCACCGCAGCACGGCGGCGTGCGTCTTCGGCCCATAGTCGCCGTCGACCATAGCGCCGACGAGTTCCTGCAGCCCGCGCACGGCGCCCTCGCGCCACACACCCGCGTGCCACGCCTTCACGAGCACGCGCAGCGCCTCGACGCCCTGCGCGTCGCACAACGTGTCGGTGCCTGGCGCCCAGAGCTGCACCACATCGCGCGCATCACGCACCGCGCCGAGGGCCACGGCGACGAGCGCGTCCGCGGGGTTGTGGTGAAGCTGGAGCTCGATGAAGCGCTCCACGCCCGGCGGGATCACCCCGAGCCGCAGCGCCTCGTCGAAGCTCTCCAGCGAGAGGGCCGCGAGCGCGCGCAGGCCCATCGCGCCGGGGTAGTACACCTGCGCGATGTAGCGGCTCCGCGCAGGACGCAGCCAACCGCTCCAGGGGTACGTGCCGTGTCCTCCCCACCCGCGCACATGCACCGGCGACGCGTACGTCGTCACGTAGAGCGGCAGCGCGGGCAGCTCGCGCGTGATCGTCTCGACGGCCTCCGCGGCGATCGACGAGAGCGCGGCGCGCTCCGTGGGGTTGCGGCCCTTCCACGCGGCCTCGGGGTCGAGCACCAGCGCGTCGAGGCCGGCGCGATCCGCGGCGCGCGCGAGGTCCACGACGTCGGCCACGGCGCGGTCTCCGTCGCGGTGCTGGCGCCACGCGCGCGCGATCGGGTCGAGCCCCGGGCCCAGCGCGATCGCCGTGTGCGGAAGCTCCCTCCGCAGCGCCGCCACCACCGCGTCGGAGCGGTCGTGCCACCACCCGTGCACCTCCACCGAGGGAGGCTGCGTCAGCACGAAGTCTCGACGCGCGTGCGCCCACGCGTCGCGCACGTCGTTGCCGTCGTAGAGCACCGGGCACGGCCCCACGAAGGGGCGGCGGGCGCTCGATTCGGGCGCGTTCACACCGAGCTCCCGTGGACAGCGCCCACGACAGCGTCGGGCGCGTTGGCGCGCAGCCAGGCCAGCGCGGCGAGCCCTACGTCGGTGCTGAGAATGCCCCGCGACACCGCCGTGCAGGCCGTCTCGAGGAGGTCGCGCGTGAGCGTCGCGTGGCCGTCGTCGAGCGCGTAGCCGTGGCGCGTGACGTCGAGGTCGTCGAGCGTCGAAGGGAGCGTCCCCGTGAGCAGCCACCACACCTCGATGGCGCCGCGCTCGGCTTCGGCTTCGAGCTCCGCGCGTCCCTTCGCGGTGAGGTACTTCGCGACGAAGGCCACGGGGTCGCGCCAGAACTGCACGACGTGGGTCAGCTCGTGAAAGACCACCCGCGCGTGCGGCGCGAGCGGGCCCGTCCCGCGCGGCGCGTAGATCACCGGGCCGAGCGTCGTCCAGAAGCGCGAGAGGAACGCCTCGCTCGTGGGCACGTCGGCGCCGAGCAGCGCGGCCACGCCGAACACCGCGGCGATGACCTTCATCTCGAAGGCCGCGTCCTTGTCGCGCACCACCGCGCGGTAGCGCCCCAGGAGCTCGACCACGAGCGTCGTGAGCTGCGTCGTGGAGAGCTTCATCGCGCACCTCCGTCCGTCGCGAGCGCGTCGTCGTCGAGGCAGCGGTCGCTCGGGGCGCAGGCGTGAAGGCGTCGGCCGTAGGGGCTCTCGGTCACGCAGCAGCGCGCGCCGAAGTGGTCGCAGCGGCGATCGGCGAGGCTCCACTTCCCGTCGGGTCCGCAGACCCAGGGATGGCCCTCGTGGCAGGTCGTCGCGCGCGGCGCGCAGCCCTCCGCGGGCGGCGTCGGCGACGGATCGCGGATCACCTGTGGACACGCGGCGACCACACAGAACAGCGCGAGGCAGAGGGGCGTGCGCGTGCGCGCCCCCGAGGCGGTGACGTACATGGGGAGACTCCGAGACGTGAGGGGTGAGCGGACGGGGCGTCCCTCGCGGCGTGCGAGGGCGCGATGAGCGGCGCGACGAGCGGTCGCCGCGCGATCAGTTCTTCTTGAGCGGGAGCTCGGGCTGCGCGGCGCCAGGGGCGCGCGCCGCGGCGAATCGCTCGGCGATGGAGCGCTCGTGATCGAGCACCGAGAGGAGCTCGCCGAGGCGGTGCTCGGGGTAGAGCCTCCACTTCGGTTCGAAGCGCAGGAGCGAGCGCATGCGGCGGTCGATGCGTCCGCGCTCGCGCATCACCTCGCGCTGCGACGCCTTCGGGCCCGTGATCTTGCGGGCGTACGCGAGCATCGGCGCGAGCACGACAGAGCGCGCGCGGACATCGAGCACGGCGGAGCCCGCGAGGGCCCTCGGCGCAAGGGCGCGGAGCTGCTCGGCCACCGTGGCCGCGATCAGCGCCCGCAGAGCCTCGGGGTCGAGCCCCGAAGGCGCCGCGCCGGGGAGCGTGGCCGAACCCGACGCGCGGAGCTGCGGGAGCACGTGGTCGACGAGGAGGTCGCGGAGGCGACGTCCCTTCTCGGTGCGAGAGAGGATCAGCGCGCGGTCGACCCCCGATGCCGTGAGAATCATGACCTTCGCGGCGTACTTGGAGGTCATCGTCGAATCACCGACGACCTCTCGAAACGCCTTCAGATCAGCGCCCTTGAGCACCTCGTGGTCGATGCCGAGGCGGAACTCGTCGGCCCACTCGCCGACGATCTTGTCGACGAGGTATCGCCCCTCCTCGTAGCCAGCCGCCGCGCCGACAGCGCTCGCGAGCCAGCACCACCGCCCGTGGAACATCACGGCGGTGACGGGGTGGCCTTCGAACTCGATGGTGCGCGCGAGCGCCGCGCGACGCGTCGTCCGGTCCTTCGTGTCTTCCGTGTCGTGTGTGGTCATGGGGGGCGGATCTCCCGTGGGTGGGCGCGTCACGGGCTCGACGACGCGCTGAAGTAGCTCGCGAAGGGCAGACCGATCGCGGCGACGTAGACGCCCGCGTGCGTGAGCAGCTCGACGTCGAGGACGTGCCCGAGGCCCGCCATCGCCAGGGGGATCGCCACAGCGGCGAGCGCAGCGGCCTTGCGCTCCTTCGCGGCGCGCACCACGGCCTCGAGGCCCACGGCGCAGACGGCCATGCCGATGAGCGCCTCGGGTGACGCCGCGCGTGCGATCTGGAGCTTGAAGATCAGCAGCGCCACGCCCCCGCGCAGCGCGCGACGCGTGACCTTGTCGATCGCCGCGTCGACCACCTCGGGCCACGTGCGCGCGGGCATGAGGGGGCGCTGCGAGGGCGTCGCGTCAGGCGGGGTCTGCACCCGCGGGGGCGTCGCGGCCGGCAGCGGCGCAGCGGGCGTCTTCGGGCGCTCGGGGATGATCGTGGGGCGCGTGGCGGTCTTCGGCGTGTCGTCTGTCATCGACGTGTCCTGCGGTGAAGGTGGAGCGAGAGGTACGAGGCGGGGGGACGAGGCGCGGAGCCCGAAGGGGGCGCGCGGAAGGGCGCGCTACGAGAGCGGAGTGCCGTCGGCGAAGACCCAGCCCGTGCCCGTCGACCAGCACGGACGCGGACCTCCACTCGCGTTCACGGCGAAGGCCTGGACGCCGATGGGCCGCGTGAGCGCGAGGATCTCCAACACGGTGCCGACGAAGCCGGTCGCCGCCGGGAGCCGCACGACGCCCGCGCCGAGGCCCGTGATCGCGAGGTCGACGTCGCCGCTCCCCGACTCGCGGCACGGCTGGAGCGTGGGCGTGCCGTCCGACGCGGCGAGGAGCAGCTCGGCGCCCCAAACGGCCCCCGCGACGTTGCAGCGCACACGGAGTCCGACGGGCGGGTCTCCCGCGGCGTGCGCTGGGCGCATCTCGACGAAGTTGTCGTTCGCGTCGCCGCCGACGCCGTGCGCGCGCGCCACGACGTAGCCATACGGAATCGCAGGCGCTCCGCTGTTCTTCACCTCGAAGCGCACCGCGACGCCCTGCCACGCGGAGCCGCTCCCGTTGTCGTGGCGAAAGGCCGCCACGGGGATCGGATTTCCCCACGTCCCAGAGCCCTTCGAGAGCGTCTGGAGCTCGGTGAAGACGTTGGCGGCGTCGAGGGAGGCTACGCCCGCGAGAGCGGTCGTGAGCGTGTCGAGGCGCACCGCGTCGGCGACGTCTTCGGGCGCGCCGAGGTCCTTGATGCGGTTGGCGCCGAGGTCGAGGTTGCCCGTCATCGTCCGGGTGCCGTCGCGCAGCAGCACGCTCGCAGGAACGCCTCCCCCTCCCCCGCCGCTCACGGGCGCGTACTCCACGCCGTCGAAGGCCAGCGTCTGTCCCGCGAGAGGCGGCGTCGTCGAGATCGGAACGCCCTGGAGATACGCCGCGTTGCCCGTCGCCCCCGCAGCGGGCGAGGTCGCGGGCGCGCTCCCGTCGGACAGCGGCGTCGAGCGCTTCGCCGTCTGCCCGTAGCCCGTCACGCGCAGCAGGAGGTCGACGCCGACGCCCGTCGCGTTGAAGACGCGCAGCGAACCGTCGCCCGGCGCGGCGTAGAGCCAGAGGCCCGCGGTGAGCTCCACGGCGTACGAGCGCACGACGTCGACGCCGTTCACGGGCGCAGCACCCGTCGCGACTGAGGCGCCCGTCGCGGTGTTCGAGAAGGCGCCCGTGCCGAGGTAGCGGTTCACCACCACGCGCTCGGTCACCGCGCCAGGGAGCGTCGCGAAGGCCGTGTCGGCTGCACTTCCGAGGAGTCGGTTCGTGCCGACGCCGCACACGAAGACCACGGCGTCGATGATCCGATCGCGCCAGTCGAGGGAACGATCGACGATGGCGAGCTGCCCGTCGACGAGGGCCGTGAGCTGGTAGTGGCGTACGTCGGCGCCGCGTCGCATCGCGCCGAGCTCGTTGGCGAACTCGCCATTGGTCGGCGTGAGGAGGGTCGCGTCGCCGCCCGTCGCGGCCTGCGCGCCGACGGCGCTGCGCTGGAGCAGGTTGAGAAAGGTCGAGACGACCTCGGAGCCGGGGCCGTGGAGGGTGACGGGCTTCATGGTGTCCTCGTGGGTGGGTCAGCGACGGAGCGCGTCGCGGTCGCAGAGCGAGTCGGGCGAGTCGCAGCGGAACGCAGCGCCGCTCGTCACCGACCACCCCGCGTGCGCGGGCGACTGCGCGTGGAGGCGTGCGGCGATGCGCGCGCGAAGCTCGGCGCTCGACGCGTGCGCGGCCGAGAGCACGAGCACGAAGCGGAACACGGCGCGGCAATCGCTCACGCGCGCGTCGGCCACGGGCACCGTGCGCAGCAGCGCCTCGGGAGCCCACGTGCGCACGGTGCGAAGGATGTCCGTCGCGCAGCCCGAGAACGACGCGCGGAGCTTCGCCACGAGGTCACGCCGTCGATCCTCGGTCGCGGCGCCCTCGCGCACGGGGAGCCCCAGGAGCGCCTCCCACTCTGCGAGCGTCTCGGTGGCGGTGTCGACGAACACCTCATCGAGCGCGGCGCGGACGCGAGCGCGCGACGACGCGAGCGCATCCCCGAGGCCGAGCAGCAGCGACGCCGCGACGGAGCCATCGCGCGCCCGCAGCGCAGGGCCGACGAGCAGCGAGAGGCGACGCGCGACGGCGCCTCCGGGAGACGAATCGCTCGGTGCGTAGCGGCGCGTTCGGGTCATCGATCAACTCCACGACGATGTGCGACGCGCGGCGGTGACCTCGCGCGATCAGGTGCGTACGTCCCGCGCGATGCACATCCTCCTCGCGCTCACGTTGTTCCTCGTCGCCTGCGGCGCCGAGCCTTCCACCACCCACACCGCCGACGCCTCATCCGAGGTCGGCGCCGACGCGGGCCCTTGCGCGCTCGCGGGCCAGAGCTGCGGTTGCCCCTTCAGCGGCGCGATCCTCCCTGGCGAGCTCGTCTGCGTCGGCGCGTCGGTGACCTGCTACTGCCCGTCGCTCGACGCGGGCGTCGTCGACGCGGCGCCCGATGTCGGTTGCGTCCCCGGCACCTCGGAGCCATGCCCCTGCCCCGGCGGCGTCGTCGGAGCGCGCGCATGCACCGCGAGCGGACTCGACGCGTGCCGTTGCGGCGCGGCGCCACCGCCGCCGGCAGACGTTATCGAAGCGCGTGACGCGAGTGACGGGGCGGTCGGTGACGCGTGCGCCTCGATGACCGTGGGCAACTGCTGCGGCGTCGCGTGCGAGCGCCGTCCCAACGTAGAGAGCGCGGCGTGCATCGCGGGGCGCTGCGGCGTCGGCGCGTGCGCGAGCGGCTTCGGCGACTGCGACCGCGACGTCACCAACGGCTGCGAGACCAGGCTCGACAACAGCACCGCCAACTGCGGCGCGTGCGGCGCGCCATGCGCGACGGGCCGCGTGTGCGTGGCGTCCGCGTGCGTGATGGCGTGCCCCGCGGGGTTCGCCAACTGCGACGGGCTCGAGGCCAACGGCTGCGAGACCTCGATCACCGACAACTCGGGCCACTGCGGCGTCTGCGGTCACGTGTGCTTCTTGCCGCTGCGGTGTCACGGAGGCGTGTGCTCCTGAGCGACGGCATCGGGTCGATGCGCACGGTCCCGGGCACCACGATCGCCCCCGGACTCGGGGTCACCAACGGAACGCCCGGCGCGACGATCGTGGCCCCGACCACACCCGGCGTATCGGCCACCGTCGCGTAGAGCCGCGACTGGTAGAGCGTTGCGGGACCGCGATAGCTCTCGGGCGGATACCGCTGCGAAGTGCCGCCATCGAAGGGCGCCGGACCGAGCTGGTCGTAGAGCCCCAGGAGGCGGCGTCGGATCTCGTCCCAGAGCCCGCAATCCGGGTACACGAGGAGTCCGTGCGCGGGCACCACGGGCATCGGTGGCGAGACGGTGATCGTGAAGGTCGTGGGGTTCGCATCCACCACGTTCGCGAGCCAGAAGCCGCCGCGTACGGAGAGTTCCCCGAGCGGAAGCGCGATTCGAATTCCTGCGGTGAGATGCGCGGCGACGTAGTCGACCTCGGTGAAGGTCAGCGTGTTCGACGTGGCGGCGTTGATCGGCACCGGCGTCAGAAAGGGCCACGGGTAGAGCGCGGGGTCGGGCCTCACCTGCGCGACCACCGACACCATCGCCTCCGCGCGCGCGCCGATCACCGACCAGTCGCTCGGGTCCATGTTGGCCGCGTAGCGCTCGCGTCGCAGCACCTCGGGCACCGCGGCACCGCGCGCGTCGACCTCGCCTCGAACGAAGGCCACCACCCGCGCGAGCACGTCGCCCGAGAGCGCACGCAGCGAGCGCGGATGCGGAGCACCCCGCCACGGCGCGAGCCCATCGGAGAGCGTCCCGTCGGCGTGCTGCACGTAGCTCGATGGCCTCGGCGCGAGGGCGATCGCGGTGACGCAGCCGAGCGTGTCGGCGACGAAACCCGCGGGGTCGGTGCGCGGATACACGTACGCCTCACCCACACCGTCCACGCCCTCGATCCAGTCGCGCCAGTCGGCCCGGTTGCCCGTCGCGGGGCGCTCTCGCAGCCGATCGACGATGCGCAGCGCCCAGTCCGAGACGAGCTCCTGATCTTCGCCAGCCGAGACGATCGCCGAGGTGTCTCCCGGCCTCCGTGCGACGGTCGCGCTCGGACCGAAGCCCGCGGGGGCCGAGCTCCACACGAGCGTCACGCCCTCGGCGAGGTTGCCCCCCTCGCCCGCCGCGTCAGCCACGACCTCGAGGTAGCCCGCGCCGCCCGCGTCGAAGTCCGCGCTCGCGCCGGCGGGCGTGAAGCTCGCGCCCTGCGAGGTCGAGAGCTTGCGCCCCTCGGGGATCGCCACGGTCGACGACGCGGGCCCCGCCACGCGCACGCGCAAATGCGCGCTCACCGCGGGCCGTCGCGGCATCGCGAGCACCCCCGCGTGACGCGCCACGCCCTCCTCCGTCGCCGTCGTCGGAAAGACCTCGCGCACGAGCTCTCCCGCGACCGCTTCGAGCCCTTCGAGCTCCACGCCGAGGGCGTCGGCGAGGCGGTAGACCCACGAGCGCGGCGTCGCGAGGAGCCGATGCCCCGAGGCCGCGAAGCGCGTGCGAAGGCCGTCGAGCAGCGAGTCTCGCAGCGCCGTGCGAAGGCGCGGTCGAAAGGTCATCAGAACTCTCCGTCGAGGCGTTCGGCGCCTCCCGTCTGCACGTCCTCGAAGGTCACGGTGTAGGCGTAGCGAGCGCTCCCACCCTCGCCGAGCGAGGCGCGCGCATCGACCGCGAGGCCCGTGATGACGCCCTCGCGCTCCAGCGGACGAAGCGCGTCGAGCAGCACCCGCCGCACCGTCGCCGACGCGTTCGGTGACCCCCGCCGCACGGGCGACCAGTCGATGCCCTCGTCGGGCGCGAGCGGACACGCGCCGCGCTCCGTCGCGGCGATGCGCTTCACCGCTTCGAGGCCCGGTGACACGGCGGCGACGAAGTCTCCGGCGCCCTCGTCGAAGCGCAGGTCGAAGGTCGTCGGGTCGAGCGAGAGGTCGAAGTCGATCACGGCATCCTCACGTGCTCGGCGCCATCAGTGATCGTCCCGGTGATCTCGGTGCCCGGCGGCGCAGACGACACCGGAGCGCCGTTCCAGAGGAGCGACGCGCCCGAGCTCCCCGGCACGAACACGAGCCGTCCGACGCTCACGGCGTGGCCCTCACGCGCGGCGCCGTGCGTTCCCCCTGCGAGGATGACGCTGCGTCCTGTCTTCGGCGTGAGCTCGATGTCTCCCGACGCGCGGATGCGGATCACCGCCGACTGCTCCGCGAGGCCGTGGAGTTGGGTCTCGCCGACCTCGGCCTCGACCGCGCCCGCGGCGCGCGCCTTGTCGACGAGCACCACCGCGACGCGCTCTCCGCCCGGTGTCTCGACGACCACCGCTTCGAGCGAGCCGCTGATCGCGGGTCGCACGCGCAGCCCCAGCGGCGAGGCCACCTCCACGTCGTCGTCGCGCTGCGCGCGCTCGCGCTCTCCCTCGGCGCCGAGCCCGCGGAGCTGCGCGAGCAGCACCCTCGCCCGCGTGCCCCAGCGGAGCGCGGTGACCTTCCAGTGCTCGGCGCTCATCGCACGGGCTCCGCCGAGAGCGCGCCGTCGGGCACCAGCTCGAGCTTCGTGGTCTGACCGTGCGAGCGACCGCCCGTGAGCGTGCAGCGCGTGAGGAGCATGTCCTCGCGCAGCCCGAGCTTGTCGTCGCGCACGTGGGCCATGGTGTTGGGCGTGTAGATCCGTCCGCCCTGGCCGTGGCCCTGCACGGTGCAGCGGTAGACGCGAAAGCGCTCCATGGCCTCGGCGATCACGCGCGAGGCTTCCTGGCGCGCGGCCTCGTCGGTCTTCGCCTGCTCGCTTCGAAGAAAGCGTGGCTGCGGAGGCATCTGCGACGACACCCTCCCGCGCGTGATCTCGGGCGAGAGGAGGTAGCCGTTGGTCACCGTGCGGGCGAGGCTCGCGCGCGCCGCGTCGCCCCGAGGCGCCTCGGCGAAGACCGTCACCTCCGTCGGAACGTCCCGCCCGTTGAGCGCCTCGCGCCCGTGGAGGATGTTCGACGACGGCGTCGCGAGTCCCTCGCCGTCGAGCTCGCGCACGAACGAGAAGAGCCGCTCGCCGCGGTAGTTGGGCGTGTCGACGACGAGGTTGCAGGTGGCGTCGTCGCCCGGCGCGACGAAGAGGCGATACCCGAGGCCCCGCACGATGCGCTCGGCCACCTGCCACACGCGCTCTCCGACCTTCGGGTGCGACACGTCCACGGGTCGCGCGTGCGTTCGAACGTGGGTGGTGAAGCGCCCGTCGCGCCTCGGACGCAGCCCTCGCAGCGACGCCTCGGGGTCGACGTGCTCACCGAGTCGCACCGCGAGCCCGAGGCCGTCGAAGAGCGCGCGCAATGCCGTCGAGAGCGTGGCGCCGCGAAACGACACGAAGGGGTCGGCGTCCCACGAGATCGCGGGCCCCGAGAGGTCGCGACCCGAGAAGGTCACGTCGAAGCCGCCGCGCGCGCCGTGGGAGTCGCCCGCTTCGAGCGTCTCGACGCGCCCCGAGAAGACCGTCACGCCGTCGATCTTCAGCCAGAAGGGGTCGCCGATCTTGAGCCCGAAGTCGCGGTCGGTGAGCAGCCCCCACACGGTCTCGTCGTCACGCGAAGATCCCCACGCCGTGAAGGTCACCGCCGTGCCCGCTTCGAGCATCGAGAGCGTCACGTCGTAGTGGTCGAAGAGGTCGACGCGGTACGACGAGCGCCCCCACGTGAGCTCCACGTCGTGCGACTGCGCCATCGGAGGGCCTCAGCGGGGGTTGATCGTGAGCCGCGCGCCCGCGGGGTACAC
>JBPOHC010001083.1:0-7497 GCA_052035985.1 Myxococcota bacterium
CGCGGGCTCGTCTTCGATCAGGAGGATGGTCTTCGTGTTTGCCATGCGAGGCCCTTCGAAAAGGCGCGCGACTCTACCACCGATGCGCGCCGCCTCCGCGGCCGAGACATCGGATCTCTGGATCTTCGCGCGCTGGCGCTGACGTCGCCCGCGAGATCTGTCAGAGCATCAACGCTCCGATGCGTCCCTGGCACGTCGCCGCCCTCTCCTTCGCGCTCCTCGCGCTCGCGGTCACCCCGTGGCCCGGCGACTGGGACGCCGTCGGCTTCGCGTCTGCCATCACGCGCTTCGACCTCGCCGCGTTCTCACCGCACCCGCCCGGTTACCCCGTCTACGTGCTCGTCGCCCGCGCGCTGAACGTCGTCGCGCGGAGCCCCGTGATCGCCTGCGGCCTGGCCTCTGCAATCGGCGCTGCGCTCTCGGTCGCCGCCGTCGCGCGTGGCGTCCCTTCGCGTCCCTGGGTGGCGCTCGCGGCCCTGTCATCACCGACGCTCTCGCTCGCAGGAACGTCTTCGAGATCCGACGCGCTCGGCCTCGGCCTCGCGGCCTTCGCGTGCGTCGCGCGTGACCCCGTCGTCTCGGGCGCGCTCCTCTCGCTCTCCCTCGGCGCGCGACCCGCGTATGCGGTGCTCGTCGCGTCGGTCGGCGTCGCGCTCGGCACCTCGTACGACCGTCGCGGCCGCGCCTCGATGCTCGCCTCGTTCGCGGTCGTCACCTCGGCGTGGAGCGCGTGGCTCGCGTCGGCCTCGGGCGGCGTCGGGCGCTACGTCGCGCTCACAAAGGCGCACGTCGCGGGGCATTTCGGCGAGTGGGGCGGCAGCGCGCTCACGCGTCCCGACGCGGGGGAGCGCCTGCGAGACACGGCCCGCTCGATCACCGGGGGCCTCGGACTCGACGCGTCTCCGCTCGGTGCGATCCGCGCGCTCGCGTGGCTCTCGCTCGCTGCGATCGGGCTACGCGCGCTCTCTCCGCGGCTCCGGTGGGCGCTCCTCGCGGTGACCGCTCCCTACGCGCTCGTCGCGTACTTCACGCAGAACGTCTCCGCGGGCGCGCGTCACATGCTCCCGGTCACGCTCGCTCTCGCCGCGCTCGCCGCGAACGGCGCCGCGTCACTCGCGTCAAGACCCCGCGTGACGAAGCGCTTCTTCGCGTTGATGGCCGCGCTCTGGGCGCTCCTCGCGGGGCCGTCGTTCCTCGCGGTCGCGACGCAGCGGACCGAGGCGCCTCCGGGCGTCGCGATCGCCCGTGAGGTCCTCGCGAGGCATCCGCGACGCGACGCGATGGTCTTCGGCGGACGCAGCGCGCGCCTCATCGAGTGGGCCGGGCAGCCCGCGAAGACGGTGGTGTACATGGGCGAGGTCGACGTCACGCTCGGTCGCCTCGATCGGCTCCCGGCGGCGGTCTATGTGACCGACGAGGTGATCGTCACGGGGCGCCCCGCGGGGACCTTCGGCGAGCGCTTCACCCGCTGCCGCGCGGCGACGATCGACCGCCGGGGCGCGTGCGTGACGGTGCGGCGCTACGACGCGCTCGGCCGTTGACCCGCGGTGCGGCGCCGTGCGATCGCTTCGTCGCCATGCGCGAAGCGAGACCTGCACGAGGCGTCGATGGTCTGTACCCCGAGCTCGAAGCGAGGCGCGCGGGGCGGCTCGCCGTGTCGTCGCTGCACGAGATCTACTGGGAGGAGTCGGGCGACCCCGACGGAAAGCCCGTGGTCTTTCTGCACGGCGGACCGGGCGGCGGCAGCGACGCGAAGTACCGACGCTTCTTCGACCCCACGAAGTACCGCATCGTGCAGTTCGATCAGCGCGGCTGCGGACAGAGCACGCCCTACGCGTGCCTCGAAGAGAACTCCACGTGGGACCTCGTCGCCGACATCGAGGCCCTCCGCGTGATGCTCGGCATCGAGCGCTGGCAGGTCTTCGGCGGATCGTGGGGCTCGACGCTCGCGCTCGCCTACGCAGAGACCCACCCCGAGCGGGTCACCGAGCTCGTGCTCCGAGGGATCTTCCTCCTCCGCAAGCAGGAGATCGACTGGTTCTATCAGCGCGGCGCGAGCGCGGTCTTCCCCGACGCGTGGGAGCAGTACCTCGCGCCGATCCCCGAGGCCGAGCGGGGTGATCTCCTCCACGCGTTTCACCGTCGGCTCACGGGCTCAGACCCCGAGGCCCGCCGCCGCGCCGCGGTCGCGTGGAGCGCGTGGGAGGGCTCCACGAGCAAGCTCTTCGTCGACCCCGACATGGTGCGCCGCGTCTCGCAAGACGCCTTCGCCGACGCGTTCGCGCGCATCGAGTGCCACTACTTCGTCAACAAGGGCTTCCTCCGCACCGACGCGCAGCTCCTCGAAGACGCGGGGCGCATCCGGCACATCCCCGGGGTGATCGTGCAGGGCCGCTACGACGTGGTGTGTCCGATGGAGAGCGCGTGGGCGCTGCACCGCGCGTGGCCCGAGGCCGACCTCGTGGTGGTGCCCGACGCGGGGCACTCGGCGCTCGAGCCCGGCATCACGCGCGCGCTCGTCGACGCCACGGACCGCTTCGCGAAGCGGTGATCAGCGGGCGGCGTGGGCCTCGTCGTCGGCGGCGGCGTCGTCTTCCTCTTCGCGGGCCATGAGCACCTCGCGCCCCGCGGTGAGGCCGTAGATGAAGCCGCCGAGGGTGTAGATCGTCGAGACGGCCACGATGTACGTGGGAAAGCGGTGCAGGGGCACGAGCACGTAGACGCTCACCACCACGAAGATCTGCCCGAGGCGGTACACGGGGTTCTTCGAAATGTGGAGCTTGGGCTGCGGGAGGTTCGAGACCATCAGCACGGCGTTGAGGAGGAGCACGCCGACGAAGACCTGGAGCAGCTCGTCGCCGAGGCCGAGCTCGTGCTTCGCGAGAAAGCCCGACGCGATGAGGCCGCCGGAGCTGGTCGACGGGAGGCCGAGAAAGAACCGCGGGCCGATGGTGGCCGTGGTCACGTTGAACTTCGCGAGGCGCAGCGCCGCCGCGAGGGTGTAGACCGCGCCGAGGCCGAGCAGCACCGCGTTCTGGACGCCGTGCGCCCACGCGGGGACGGCCCACGGGACCGCGTGCGTGACGAGCGCCGCGGGGGCCATGCCGAAGGTCACGAAGTCGCTGAAGGAGTCGAGCTGCACGCCGAACTCGCTGCTCGCCTTGAGGGTGCGCGCCACGGTGCCATCGAGCTTGTCGAGGAGCACCGCGTAGAGGATCAGCCAGGCGGCGGCGATGAAGCCCTCGCGCGTCGTCGAGGTGAGCGACGTGTGGATCGACGCGAGGCCGATCACGAGGCCCGTGCACGTCACCGCGTTCGGGGCCATGTAGCGCGCGGGAAACCGATCGAAGATGTGCATCTCGGCGCTGAGTTCACGCCACTCGGCCGCGAAGTCAAGGGCGGGGATCGCGACGCTCCCGACGCTCAGGCGGCACGGTCCATGCTCAAACCGAGCGTGAGGAGGGAGCGCCAGGGGTTGCCTCGTGGCGATACGCCCGTCACGAGCCCGTCACCTCCGTGGGATACTCGTCGGATCACCGTGAATGCCCGATCGACACTGCCTCGCGTGATGATCGTCGAAGACGAGCCCGACCTCGTGCGCGTGCTCGAATACAACCTCCAGAACGCGGGCTTCGAAACGCGCTCCGTCGGCCGCGCGGGCGAGGCCCTGCGCGTCGCCGTGGCCGAGACGCCCGACGTGATCCTCCTCGACCTGATGCTCCCCGACGGGTCGGGCACCGACGTGTGCCGCGCGCTCAAGTCCGGCGCCACGACGCGACACATCCCCGTGATCATGGTCACCGCGCGCGGCGAGGAGATCGACCGCGTCGTGGGCTTCGAACTCGGCGCCGACGACTACGTGGTCAAGCCCTTCAGCGTGCGAGAGCTCATCCTGCGGATCCGCGCGATCCTGCGGCGGAGCGACAACGAGCCCGCGGGCGCGGGCGAGGCCGCCGACGTGGTGACCTTCGGCCGACTGCGCGTCGATCGCACGGCGCACCGGGTCTACGTCGACGACGAGGAGGTCGTGCTGACCGCGCTGGAGTTCAGGCTCCTCACGACGCTCATCGAGCGGCGAAACCGGGTGCAGAGCCGCGACCTGCTGCTCTCCGATGTGTGGGGGCTCCAGCTCCACGTCGAGACGCGCACCGTCGACACGCACATCAAGAGGCTGCGCGAGAAGCTCGGCGCGGCGGGTGACTACATCCACACGGTGCGCGGCGTCGGCTATCGCTTCGCTTCGAACCCCGACGACCCCGGATGAGCGGCCCGTCGCTCGGCGCGCGCGCCGCTTCGGGCTTCGTGGGGCTGCGCGTGCGGCTCTTCATCGTCTCGCTCGCGCTCGTGCTCATCGGCCTCGCGGGGACCCAGTGGTACCTCTCCGCCGCCCTCGGCCGCGCGCTCGAGGGCCGCAGCCGCGACGAGCTCGCCGTGCGCGCCGCGATGACCGCCGCCGCGGTGTCGTCGGGCGGCGTCTATGACACCGCGCACGCGGACGCGCTCCTGCGCGAGCTCGCGCGGCGCTCGGAGGCGCGGCTCACCCTCATCGACCCCACGGGGCGCGTCACGGCCGACTCCTCGGTCGCGCCGTCGCGGCTCTCGGAGCTCGACAACCACCGCGAGCGACCCGAGGTGCGCGACGCCGGTCGCGACGGCGTCGGCGTCGCGCGACGAGAGAGCGGGACCCTCCAGAAGCCCTTTCTCTACGCGGCCACGAGGCTGTGGGGCCCCGGCGGCGCGTGGGTCGTACGGGCCGCGGTGTCGCCAGAGCTCCTCCGCGACGCGCGCACCGCGACGTGGCGGCTCCTCGCGATCGGCGCGCTCCTCGGGCTCGTCGCCGCCGCGGGGATGTCATGGTTCGCGGCCACCCTCGCGTCGCGCCCGCTCAGGATGCTCACGGAGACCGCGCGCGCGATGGTGGGCGACCTCAAGGTGCGCGCGAGGCTCCATCAAGACGACGAGGTGGGCGCGCTCGCGGGCGCGCTCGACGAGCTCGCGGACAACCTCACGGCCTCGCTGGCCAGCCTCGAGCGCGAGCGCGATCGCCTCGGCGCGATCCTCGAAGGCATGGTCGAGGGCGTGCTCGTGACGGGCGCCGACGGGACCATCGCCCTCGCGAACCGGGCGGTGCGCGAGATGTTCCTCGTGGGCCACGACGTGGTGGGCGAGCGCCCCGTCGAGGCGCTGCGCAACGACGACCTGCACGCGCTCTTCGACGACGCGCTGCGCGACCGCGCGACGATCACCCGAGAGCTCGCGGTCGAGGGCGTGCGGCCGCGGCGAGTCACCGTGCGCGTCGCGCCCGTCGAGAGCCCCGGCGGCGGCGTGGTGGCCGTGCTCTCCGACGTCACCGACCTGCGACGGCTCGAGACCATGCGGCGAGACTTCGTCGCCAACGTGTCGCACGAGCTGCGAACGCCCGTGGCCGCCATCAGGGCCGCGGTCGAGACGCTGCTCCTCGGCGCGCTCCAGCGGCCCGACGCGGCGCGCGAGTTCGTCGCCATCGTCGACCGGCACGCCGAGCGGCTGCACCTGCTCGTCGAAGACCTCCTCGAGCTCTCGAAGCTCGAGTCGCGCGAGCTCGCGCTCAAGCCCGAGGCCCTCGGCGTCGAAGACAGCATCACGCACTCGATCGAGCTCCTCGGGCTCGCCGCGAAGGCGCGCAGGACCCGCGTCACCGCCGACGTGTCGCCCGACGTGCCCGCGGTCGAGGCCGACCGCAGGGGGCTCGAGCACGTGCTCACCAACCTCATCGACAACGCGATCAAGTACTCGCCCGAGGGCGCGCGCGTGACCGTGAGGGCGAGGCCCCGCGACGGGTCCGTGCGGGTGAGCGTCGAGGACAACGGCCCGGGCATCGAGGCCAGGCACCTGCCGCGGCTCTTCGAGCGCTTCTACCGCGTCGACACGAGCCGCTCCCGGTCGCTCGGGGGCACTGGGCTCGGCCTCGCGATCGTCAAGCACATGTGTGAGGCCATGCGGGCCACGGTGTCCGTCGAGAGCGCCGTGGGGCAGGGGACGACCTTTCACGTCGACCTCCGCCGCGCGCCGGCGCCGCGGGAGGGCGCCGGTGTGTCCCCCGTGACGCGAGGCTGAAACCTGGGAAGGGCGCGCTTTCCACTGGCGGGCGCGGCGAATTCGTACAACACAATGCGGCCTCAAGGCGCGGCGGTGGTCCCCGGCGCGCCGCCGCAGGAGGTTGTTCCCCCACGATGCTCTCCCTCGATTTCTGGGTCTCGCTCGTGACCCTCGCCGCGATGGAGGTGGTGCTCGGCATCGACAACGTGGTCTTCCTCGCGATCCTCATCGCGAAGGTCCCCCCAGACCGCCGTGAGTCGATCCGCAAGGTCGGCCTCGCGCTCGCCCTCCTCGCGCGCGTGGGGCTCCTCCTCACGCTCCAGTGGATGATGGGGCTCATCCGGCCGATCTTTCACGTCGGCGAGCGCGGCTTCTCTGCGCGCGACCTCATCCTCCTCGGCGGCGGGCTCTTCCTCATGGCCAAGAGCGCCAAGGAGATCCACGACAAGGTCGAGCGCGACGAGGACGAGTTCGAAGGCACCGACGACGAGCACCGCAAGCGCTTCAACGTCGTCGGCACGATCATCCAGATCATCATCATCGACCTGATCTTCTCGCTCGACTCCGTGGTCACCGCCGTGGGCATGGCCCGAGACATCCGCGCCATGATCACCGCCATGCTCATCGCCGTGAGCGTCATGGGCTTCTTCTCGAAGGCCGTCGGCGAGTTCGTCGAGGAGCACCCCTCGGTGAAGCTCCTGGCCCTGTCGTTCCTCACGCTCATCGGCGTGATGCTGCTGGCCGAGGGCCTCGGGTCTCACATCGACAAGGGGTACATCTACTTCGCGATGTGCTTCTCGCTCACCGTCGAGCTGCTCTCGATGCGCTATCGAAAGCGCAAGTCCGCGAAGCCCGCGCACGCCCCCCTCGAAGCCCTCACCGACCCGCGCGAGGGACCGTCTCGCGACTGATCCCCCGCGCGCGGCGCCACCGCCCGCCGCGCTACTGCGCCCGCGCGACGCCCACGGAGACCTCCTGCGTGGGCCCCGCCTGGTAGACCATCACGTTCCCGTTCTGACACCGCGTGACGTTCCCCCCGCGGTTCGCCTGCGGGGCTTCGCAGGGCCCCACCACGCTCACCACCTCGGTGTACGTCGCCGAGTTCTGGAGCACCGCGCCGCCGATACGTACGCCGCCCGAGGCGCGACCCAGCGTCACCCGCGCCGAGGTCAGCGCGTTGTCCGCGCCCTCGAAGGTGAGGAGCACGCCGTCGACCTCGATGGAGCCCGCGTTCGCCGCCGCGGGATCGCCCGCGAGCGCGCGCACGGCCTCGCGCGACATGCCGAGGGAGTACGGTCCGAGGCCCTCGCCAGGCGTGAGCACCAGCGCGTCGGCCGACGGGGCCTGCGCCACCACGGCGGGCGGCGTGGGGTGGTCCGCGCTCGGCGGCGGAGGAGGAGGCGGGGGCGTCGTGGGCGT
>JBPOHC010000905.1:0-2914 GCA_052035985.1 Myxococcota bacterium
CGCGCCTTGTCGCGTTCGACCGTCGGCGCAGCGGCGGCCAGCGCCGCAAGACAAGGCAGAGCGCCATCAGGGAGTCGATACTCCGGCGGGGGCTCTCCTCGCGCCGGGCACTGATCCGCAGAGAGCCGCGGCCCTCCGTCAGATGCACGATCCAGGAGGTTCGTGAAATACCAGTGCGCCCACTCCGAAGGCGTCCGCCCGTAGATCCTGATGAAGTGAAGCGCCGCGAAGATCCCGATCGAGAGAATCTCCCCGAGAAAAGGCACCGACAGATTGAACATCCCCAGAAGTCGGTTGATCCCCCAGCCGAGTCCCTGCCCCAGGAGTTGCGAGATGCCCATGAGCGCCATCTCGCCGAGCGCGATGCCCGACATGAGGTTGTTCCCCGGAAACGTCGAGAGACGGCCCTCCGCGCCGGTCGCGAGCGCCTGCTCGAGGGCGATCACGGGGAGCATCACCCCGCACGCAAGCGTCGCTGACGCCCCGACGCTCCCGCTCGTTCCCTCGTCCGACATGGCCGCTCCTCACTCCTCTTCGATGAGCCGCGCGAAGAGCCTCTCGACCTTCAGATCCCCCGAGAGGATCGCCGGGTCGCGAAGCACCGCATGGACGCTGAAGCGATCAGGGTCGCGGTCAAACCCGAGCCCGAGGTGCAGAACGAGGAGCACCGCCGTCCACCGCGCGTCCTCCCCGAACACATGCTCCCGCGCGCAGAAGGCGTCGGCCTCGTCGATCACCGCGAGGAGCGTGGCGTCCGAACGGTCGAGCGTCACCTCCGCCCGCTCGCTACGAAGCCGAAGGAGTCGCTCGCGTCGCTCGTCGACGCGCCCGGCGGACGCCAGAGCCTCGCACTGCTCGGGGCGAAGCGCGATCACGACGAGGACTCCGGCTCGGACCGCCCGTCGCCGACCCTGCGATTGAGCGTCAGCACGCCAGTACCGCCGTCCGAGTCTTCGCAGAGAAAGCCCTCGACGCGCCCGAACACCCGATCCCTCTCTTCGCGCTCGCACGACGCCAGGAACGCAGGCAACAGCCGCGGGTCGTAGAAGCGAAAGAGCGCCGTACCGCCACCCGGAACGCGCGCGGTAAGCAGGCGACGGAGCTGTCGGCGCGTCTCGGCGAAGCCCTCGTGCGAGACCAGCAGCACGCCCCAGCCTCGCCCCCAACCGCGCTCGATCAGCCTTCTCGTTGCGAGGCCCTGGCGCGGCAAGGCGACGAGGTGCGGCCCCGCTGCGGCCATCACGGTCCGCGCCCACCCGTCGAACAACGATTCGTACCGAAGCCCCGAACCACGAAGGAACTCCATCACGCGCGGCTCGCGAGCCGCGTCGAGCACCGCGTACAGACGCCCCGACCAGCAGCGCGAGAACGCGAGCACGACGTCCGCATCTGGCGGAGCGAGCGAGTCGCTGCCAATTGCGGTCTCGGTCACCGCGCGCCTCCGCGGCCAGCCGCGTTCGTACTCACCCTGTGCTCGGTGAAGTTTGGGTTGTTGTACTCCGCTTCGCGAATGAGCTCCCGCAGGTGCTCGTCGTTGGAGTCCGGCTGTCGCTGGTCGCGCCGATGCGCGACGCGTTCCACTTCAAGGTCACGGTCGCGATAGCCTGCCGCGCGCTGCTCCTCGTAGAACTCAAGCTGGTTCAACCTCGCGCGCACCTCGCCATCCACCGACCCGTTCCGCACGTCGGGATAGTCTTGCCGATCGACCTCGTGGGTCCCCTCGTGCGACAGGCGTGAGGCCAGATACTCGGGATCGTCTCGATGCCTGTCACTAATGACAAGCCTACCTGTGTCGGAGTTGAATTGGGCGTTTGTACCTTCCGGCAGCGGGCCGATGCTGATTCTCCCCTCGCGCTGCATCGCGCGGAGGCTTTCGACGACGCGTTGCCCCTCAGGCGTCGCCGCGAACTCGCTCCCCTCCACCCGCGCCAGGGCCGCGTCGATCCGCTCACGATCCGTCATGGAGCGAGCGCGCGGAGTCCCCGAGACGAGCCCCTTGCCCTTTCGAGCTGCGTGTTTCAAGCAATCACAGGGGCGATTTCGCCCGATCCAGACGCTCAGATCGCCGCCTGTGACGAGCCCCCCATGCGCCGTCGCATCGCCCATGCGAGCCGCCATCGCGCCGCCGATGAGCACGCTCGGCTCTCCGCCCGAGATCGGGTCCATCGGTGACCCGCAGAGGGCTCTGTCACCTCGACGCGCCGCAGGTTTACCCCCAATGAGAACGGTCGACGCTCCGCCCGCCATCACCGCGCCGCCTCCGTGCGAGCAAGCGTGGGAGTCAGTCAATCGCGCTGCGGGTGGCATCGTGGGTTCCCTCTCGATGAACTGCCGCCCTCTCGGGGCGTGTGCCGATCAACGCACCGATTCTACTCGTTGGGCTTGATCGCGGACAAGAGGTTCGTACAGGTTCCCGCACGCAGACTACCTTGCGAGTCCCCTGGCGCTCCGGCTGGCCTCCGAACGCGAGGGTCGAGCGTGCAACTCGCGACCACTCGCTCCGCGCGGCATCCCCCGGGTGACCGTCCTCCCACTCCCCGATCCCATGGGATGCGCCATCGCAAAGAAATACACGCTCAACCCGGGGAAGGTCCGCGTGGGACTCGCGCTGAACGTCCCTGCGGAATTCTGAAAGTAGTACGACCCTGCGTATCCCGTCGTCACAAAGATGTCGGGGAAGCCGTCCGCATTGAAATCCTGTGCCCGTACGTAGGCCCACTGGTCGCGCGTCACGGGTAGCCGAATCGTCGTACTCGGGGTCGCTGAGACCGACGTCGCGGACCCTGCGAAGATGCCCACCGTGATTTGAGTGCTGTTCGCGACCGCCATGGCGACGTCACCGTAACCATCCTGGTTGAAGTCAGCCCCATCCGAGTAACTGCCGGGGTTGCTCGCGCTCGCACGGACGAGATCC
>JBPOHC010000910.1:0-16919 GCA_052035985.1 Myxococcota bacterium
CCCGACACCTTCCCCTACGACCCCGACCCCCACCCCCACCCGGAGGCAGAACCCGTGATCCAGTTCCTCAGAAACATGCTCGCTGAGCGTCAGGCCGAAGCCGACGCTCGTCTCGGCATCGACTCCACCGACCTTCGGCTGCGCGAAGAGCTCGGCAAGAAGCCCGAGTGGGACCCGGTCGAGAACGCCGAGCACGCGCAGGTCGCCGAGACCCTCGGGGACCGCGCCGAGCTCGAAGAGCTCCGCGACGATCGTCGCCGTCTCGAAGACGAACTCGCGCGCCACCCGTCGCGCATCGGACTCCTCGTCTGTCTCGGCCTCGCGGCCGTGATCGAGACCTTCGGCGGTGTCCTCATCATGAAGGGCCTCGGGCGTGAGAACCCGGAGCGCACCTTCCTCGGTATCGCCCTCGCGCTCGGCACGCTGGGCTTCACCGCCTTCGTGTCGAAGACGGCGACGGAGACCGCGCGAACGACGAATGCAACGCCCCGCCGCACGCTCGGCTCGCTCGCCCTGCTCGGCCTCTACGCGCTCTTCGTTATCTCGGTAGCGCTCGTGCGCGTCGAGGTGCCGGAGGGCGAGGAAGGCGCCGACCTCCTCACCTACGCCGAGGCCATGCTCATGGTCGCGACGACAGTCCTGCCGGCCTTCACGGCCGAGTGGATCTTCCGCAAGCGCGAGCCTGCGGTGCGAGCCGCTCGCGCACTCCGGAACGTGAAAGCGCGCCTCGAGCGCCTCGAAGCGCGCCGCGTGAAGGCCGACCGCTTCGTCCAGAACCTCTCGCGCGAACGCGAGCGCTTCGAGCAGGCCGAAGCTCGCAGAAGCGCTGCGTACCAGGTCGCCCACCGCCGCGCGTTGGCGCGCGTGGTCGACGTCGATCCCGTCACCACCATCCCCTCGAAGGAAGCCGCCCGATGAAGACGAAGACCAGCGCCACCACGCCTCGAACCTCGACGCCCGGAGATGCCCCCATGGATTCGACGTTCATCCTCTCGACCCCGAAGGCCTCGAAGGCAGAGCGCGAGATGCTCAAGATCCTCCAGGGCGGCGCGGGCCGCGGCGCGGAGAAGAATCTCGCGGCCATCGAGCGCTTCAACCGTCGCTCGACCCGCTACGAGATCAGCCCCACCTACGCCGATCCGAGCCCCGGCCGCACCGACGAGCTCCTCAGGAAGGCGAGCGAGGTCGGCGTCGAGGCATACGGGATCGAGTCACGGGTCGAGGAGGCCGCGCTGGGGCTCGCACAGGGCGACAAGACGCCCATCGTGCTCCAGATCGACCGCGCGTCGGACATCGCCCGCACCCTCGCGGCGACCCGGGAACTTCAGCGGATCGTGTTCGTGTACCTCCTCATGAAGCGCGCGGAAGGGGAGCTCGCCGCCGTCCGCATGTATCTCCGCCCCGACCGTCCCGAAGAGCGTTCTCTCGCCGAGAATTTTTTCGCACGCCTCGGCGAGATCACGATCCCGAGCGGTTCCGGGGCCCTCCTCGGTGAAGGCGCCGACGCGGCCGACCTCGCTCGCGAGCCGCTCTTTCGCGCGTGGTTCGCCGAGCACCTCACGAAGAACCTCCCCAAGGCCGTTGCGGGTCTCGAGAGCGAGTGCGCGCCCTTCGAGATCACCTCGGACGGTCGCACGACGCAGACCCTCCACCTCGTGGGACACGACGCGTTCGCGGACCCGATCGAGCTCGCGACGCGCGTCATGCGCGCGCCCTCCTCGCCCATCCAGAAGGGCCGGGATTTCGTGCTCGGCGAGTTCGCGCCGGAGGGCGTGCGCTTCCAGACGCTGCGCATCCGTCGAACCGACGGCGAGCTCTCGATTCGTGGCACGAGCGTGCCCGACGCAGCGACCACCGAGAGGGCTCGCGCCCTCCTCGCGGATCCGGCCGAAGGGTCGGCGCAGGAGATGGGGCAGGGGACGGCCCAGCCGAGCGACCTCGCCCACGTGGGATCCGACCTCGCCCTCGCAGCCGCGGCCCTCGCGCAGGTGCTTGCTGTGACCCGCGCGAACACCCTCTCCGCGACCAATCCCGTGCAGACCACGGATTGATTCGCGGCTCCAACCACACACGCGACGCACCCCCACGAGCATCGACATGAGAACCGCGTTCGAACTCCTCACGACCGCCGCCTTCCTCCTCCTCGTGCTCGTGGGATTCGCCTCCATCGTGGGGGCGACGACACTTCGCGAGCGCCTGCTTCGATATTTCGCAGGCGCGCTCTTCCTCGCCTTCGTCGGACTCCCGGCGCTCTCGGTCGGGCAGCGTGCGTTCGGTGAGGCCACTCACGAACTGCACGCTCCAGCGGCCCTCGGCGCCTCGTTCGAACTCCCCGCGCCCTTCCTCCTTGTGGTTGCCCTCGGCCACGTGGTCGCGCTCGTCCTCGTTGTCCGTCGGTATGTCGGCGTCGAGGCGCGCAAGCGTGATGCAACTGAGCGCGATCGGGCTCGGACCCGTGAGCGCGTGCGACTGCCGCCGTCGGGCGAGGAGCGCGGCTCATGACCCTCGTGCCGGACTGGCTCATCCGCCTCGCTGGCGGCACGCCGAGGGGGCACGTGACGCAGGCGCGTGAAGCCCGCGCGCGTGAGGTCGAAGCCCTCCACGCGCATCTCGACGCCGACGAGACCCGCTTCGCAGAGACGGCAGAGAGCCGTGACGCTCGCAGCTCGATCCTCCTCGGCGAGACCGAAGGGAAGGTGGCGTATCGCGTCCCTCAGAATTTTTTCGAGGGCTCCTCGGCGTGGGTGACCGCTTCAACAGGAGCGGGCAAGACCAGGTTTGCGGCTCACCTCGTGATGGAACTCGTGTGTGCCGCCCTCGCAGGCCTCCCGGTCTCGGTGATCTGCCTCGACATGAAGGGCGGCGAGGACTCGCTCGCGGACCTCACGCTCCGCGCCATCGCCTCCTTGATCGCGAGGGCAACGGCCGTGCGTGATCGCCTGCTGGCACGGCTCCTCACCGTGAGCTTCTTCGCGAGTCCCTTTCTCGTGCCCTGGCAGGTCCTCGCGACCGACGGCGCGGTCGATCCGCTCACCCAGGCGGCGGGCCTCGCCGAGATCCTCGACGCCATCATCGGGCGCGGCCTCGGTGCTCGCCAGGAGTCGAGCCTCACGCTCCTCCTCGCCGCCGGCATCGACGCACGAAAGAATCTGCTTGAGGTCCGGCACGCGCTCGATGACCGCAGCCGCCTCGCCGAACTCTTCGCGCGAAGCCGTCTGCCGGAAGTGCGACGCTTCGCTCCCCGAATTGCCCGCGAGTCGCAAAGCTCGCTCGACGGACTCGGTGCCCGCGTCGATCTGCTCACACGCTCGGGCTCAGCCAAGGCGCTCCTCGCCGGACCCCAGGCGCTTGATCTGCACCCTTGCTTCGAACCCGGGGCCGTGACGGTCGTTGATGTCGGTGGCGCGCCCATCGGGGCGGAGGGACCGGCCAGTGCGCTTGGAGCCATCACCCTCGCGTACCTCACCCACGCCATCTTCGACAGCCGTAGACGCGTGCGCGGGTTCACGGTCATCGTGACCGACGAGATCCAGTCGGCGGCGCTCTCGGCCTCGAACGTCCACTGCCTCGAACGGATACTGACTCTCGGCCGCAGCTTCGGGGTGTCACTGATTTCCTGCCATCAGTCTGCGGCCCAACTGCCCTCCGAAATCCGCACGATTTTATCGACGAACATCGCGATGCGGGTGATCGGTACGAGCGGCGCCGACGACGCCCGGCTCTCGGCCGAGTACCTGCCGCGCACGGGACGATTGCAGAAGCCGAGGCTCCCAGGGACGCCTCCGCCCGAGCGGCCAGATTTTCTTTCGGCGAGCGAAGAGGAGCGCGTGCGTGTGGCCGAGCTCGGGCGTCTGCCGCGTCAGCACTTCCTCGTCGCCGATCGGCGCGAACCCTTCCAACCGCGTGTTGTCGTCGCCCCGCGCTTCGCCCCGCCCGCCTGGAGTGCGATCGATCCCGCGCTTCGTGCGGCGGTGCTTCGTGGCCGCGCCGGTCGGCCGCGTGAGGAGCTCATGCGCCAGGTCCGCGACCTCGAGGACCGCCTCCTCATCGACGACGAACCCGCGTCGCCGGAGGTGTCCGACGATGCCGCTCCCCCTGCCGTTACGGTGCCCCGACGCCGCCCTCGCCCTGCTGTGACGAAGTCAACGCGCGCCCAGGATCTGCCCGAGTTTCCCGACGTAGTCGGCCCGCACACGGGTCGCCGTCGCAATGGAGGAGTGCCGTGATGCGTCTCTCGTGGAGGATCGCCTCGATCCTCATCCCTCTCACCCTCTACCTCGTTTTCGGCTGGATCGTCGGGCTCGTCGTGCTCGACGTCTGGCTCTTCCTCCAGCTCCGCGATTACCTGCGCCTGCGGCGTGCCCTTCGGCCCACCTTGCGCTGCCCTCGCGGGCACGAGGTCGCCCAGTATGGCGTGCACCGCTGTGGCGTCTGTGGCGCGGTCTCGGAAGGGTGGCTCTGGCAGTGCGTCTGCGGGGCCTTCGCCGGCCACACCCGCTGTGGCGAGTGCGGCCTCACCGTCTGGAACCCGCTGGTACGGGGGTGACCATGGGAGAGGTACGCAGGAGCCGCGATGAGCGGCCAGTGAAGGGCAAGTACCGGGTGACCGAGCGCGATCTCGACATCCTGCGGGCGGTCGGGCGCATGAAGGTCGCGACCACCGAGCAACTGCGAAAACTTTTTTTCGCGGACCCGTCGACCGCCTCCAGAAGGCTCTCGAAGCTCTCGGCCATGCGGCTTCTCACGGCGACCGTGGCCGACCTGAACCGCCCCAACCTCTACGTCCTCACCGAGGCAGGGCGTGACCTGCTCGTCGAGGTGGGCGTCGAGGCGGAGGACCTCCACGTCGCGCGTCCGGTGCCGCGCATCGACCCGCATCTCACGGCCCTCAACGATCTCCGCCTTGCCCTTACGATCGCCTCTCGGTCGCGTAGCGGTGTCGAGGTGACCCGCTTCGTCGCCGACCACGATCTGCGACGCGTCGACGGCACGAGCCCCTACATCCCCGACGCGCTCGTGGTGATCGAGGTGGAGGGGGCCGCTGCCGTGCGGCTCGTCGTCGAGATCGACCGGGGCGGCGAGCGAGCCGCGCAGTTCGCGCCGAAGATCGAGACGACCGTTGCCCTCGCACGTGCGGGTCGCGCAGTCTGGGGCCTCGCAGCACCCTGGCGGCCCGTTCTCCTCGTGCCCACGGCGTCGCGCCTGCGTACCCTCGCGAGCGGCATCGTGCGTGGCGGCGGGGGCGAACTCTGGATCGGCGGGCTCATCGACATGGTCGTCGCCGATCCCTTCGGTCCGATCTTCGCGACTGCCTCGATGATCGAGAAGACGCCCGCAGGCATCACGCTCAACTTTCCGGGACGCCTGGTCCGGCCGGCTTCGACATGACCCGATGCCCTGCCGTTACAGGTGTCCTTCCGGCAATGGCAGACAGACGCGCGGATTCCTCGGGCAATGAAGAGGTTTCGACAAAAGCCTCGCTGCGCGAATGCACGACACAACTCATCCCGACTCCCTCGCTCGCGAGCGCACGACCCCTTCTTCCTCACGCTCGACGGGAGACTCCAGATGACGATCGCACCGAATGAATCCGAACCGACCGCTTCGAAGGGAACGATGCCGCGCTTCGTCCTCCTCCACGAGGAGGCACGCGTTCGCGGCTTCAAGAACGTCCTCGCCTTCCGTCGGTGGTGCCGCCGTCGTGGGGTGACGATCCGCGCGGACGGGCGCAAGCAGTGGGTCGCGCCCATCGAGATCGATCACGCGATCGATGCGATCCCGCTCGAAGCAACACCTTCGCCGAACGTGGCAACGCCCACGCTCGATCCGGTGGCCTCTGGCGTTCACGACCTCATGATGCAGGCGGGACGGCGCCGATGATGACGAAGCGAGGACGACCGCGGACGGGATCCGCCTACGAGCGACACGGGGTGATCGTCGTCGCGGTGAACCTGCGCCCCGGATCGCGATCGCGTCGCTGGATCGAGGAGTGTCCGCCGCGCCGCGATGGCCATCCCGTCGACCTCATCTACGCCCGCGCGATCGCGGCCGAACTCCAGCGCCGGTATGACGCAGGGGAGTGGGATCCTGAGGCGATCCCCTCGGCGTTGCCCGCGGTCACGGCACCCGCAGCGGCGCTGCCTCCGACGTCGTCGAGCGTGACGGCGCGCGCTCCTGCCGTCGTGACCGCGCCCAAGACCGCCGTCCACCGCGTGCCCGTCGTGACGTCGGCGCGCTCGGTCGCGCCCGCCGCGTCCGCCGCGTCCGCCTCGCCGAGCGTCCTCTCCTATGCGCGTGAGTGGATCAAGAAACAACGCTACGAGTCAGCGCCCAAAGACGCGGCGCGCATCGAGCTCTACCTCGCCAAGGGACCGCTCGCCGAACGACCGCTCGCTGAACTGCGGCCTCGCCACGTGCTCGAGTACATCACGTGGCTCGGGGAGCAGCCGTCGCTGCGAGGTGGCACGCTCGCACCGCGCACGATTCGAGGAGCCTACGACGTGCTCCGTCGCTCGCTCGACGCCGCCGTGATCGACGAGCTCCTCACGGCGAACCCGTGCGCGCCGATCCGCGGGAAGCTCCCGTCGATCGAAGACAAGGACCCGACCGCGCGCGAGACCTGGGTCTACACGCGCGACGAGATCGTGCGGCTCCTCACCGACCCGAGGATCCTCCCCGTGCGGCGGGTCTGTTACGCGCTCCAGTTCGTGACGGGCATGCGCGTAGGCGAACTCGCTGTGCTCCGCTGGAAGGACTACGACGCGTCGATGAAGCCCCTCGGGCGCCTCACGATCCGCCGCGCGGTGAAGTCGGTCTCGCTCCGCGAGGCGCAGACGAAGACCTCCGCCGTGAAGCTCGTGCCCGTCCACCCCGCACTCGCGTCGCTCCTCGACGCGTGGCGCGCCGCGGGCTGGGCCGAGTACATGGGCCAGACGCCGAAGGTCGACGACCTCGTCGTGCCGAACAAGGACGGCAAGGTTCGCAACACCAACCGCCAGAACCGCGACCTCGGCCGCGACTGCCGACGCATCGGCCTCGTGCATCGCCACCAGCACGCGATGCGGCACACGTTCATCACGCTGGTGCAAGACGACGGCGCCGACGGCCAGGTCATCCGCTGGATCACGCACGCACCGCCGCGCACCGCCTTCGACAACTACACCCGCGCGCAGTGGAACCGGCTCTGCGAGGAGCTCCTCAAGCTCCGCATCGACCTCTCGGCCGCGCACTCGTAGGCCACGCGCGCGATGGCTCTCCGCGCAGAGTGGAGCGAGAGGTGTGTTGCGGGATTTGGCTCCGAGATGCGTGCGGCGAGATTGTGCTCGCGCCGCTTCGTCGTGGCACTATCGCCGCCTCGCGAGGGCCACGCGTGACGACGACGAAGCGAAGCCACATCGGCAGGGCCGGCGACCACGCCGTGATGGCCGAGTTCCTCCTGCGAGGTTGGAACGTCGCGATCCCCGAGGTCGATGTGGGCGACGACATCTTCGTCGTCGACGACAACGCCGACCGCGTGATCCGCGTGCAGGTGAAGACCGCCGAGCGCGTGCAGTCGTCGGGCGACGGGGCGCGCGCGATCTACGCTGGCATCTCGCTCGCGCAGATCTGGAGCGGCACGCTGCCGTTCTTCTACGTGTTCGTGCTGCGCCACGCCGGGCGGTGGGAGTTCGTCGTCATGAGCCGCGAGCGCCTGCGTGACCTCCGCGCGAAGGTCGAGACCGAGGCTCTCGCAGCAGCTGGCGCTGCGAAGTCCGGGGCGAGACCCAAGGCCACGCGTCCCGCGGCGGGCGCCCCCTCGACGCGCCAGGGCGCCCTGTCGCTCGCGTTCGTGTTCACCGGGTCGGATGTCACGCTCTGGGGGCGGTCGGTCCAGACCTACCGCAACAACTGGAGCGAGTTCCCCGAGATCAGTTCCGGACCCGGGGCCACTTCCAGAGGAGCTCGCTCTTCCGCGAGTGCCACACCTCGACCCCGCCCTGCGCGACGAGCGCCTCGGGGGCGACGCCCGTGAGCATCCGCACCGCCTGCTCGACGATCTGACCGCTCGCGGCCGACTCGATGTGCTTCGAGTCGAAGGCAATGGTGACGCGGGAGGGGAACGAAGCCCCCGCCTCGTCGTGACCGAGGAACAGCGCGCTGTGCGGGTCGAGCTCGTAGGTGTAGCTGTCGAACCCGGGGGTGGCGTAGATCACGATCGGCTGGGGTTCGGCGATGCGAGCGGGCTTTCCCACGGTGGACCTCTTCGGGCGACTATCCTCCGCGCTGCGACGAAGGGCAACCGCGCAGCGCGGCGCCGTGATGCACGTCACGGAAGCGACGCGAGGAACTCCGCTTCCGTCTGATCCCGAGCACTGATCGCCTCGGTGAGGCGGATGTGCGTGAGCGGGTCGAGGTTGCCTGCCAGCCCTCGCCGTTCGATGTCAACGTGCACCTGGAACCAGGCGTCGTAGGCACCGTAGTACGCCAGGATGTACGCGCCCACGTCGGGACGCGCCCTGTGAATCGCCTGGAGGAGTTCGGGAGCCGGACACCAGTCCGTGTTCAAGATCCCGATGCGTGCGGCGGACATCCGCACCACGCGATCGAACAGCACGTCGACGTAGGCGGGCGAGACGAAGAGTGGCATCGGGTCTGAAGGGGCGGTGGAAGGGTTTCGGAGAGACCGTTCTGGGAGTTTAGCTCCGAATTTAGCTCCGGCCCGGAGCCAATTGCGGCGCCAGAAAGCGAAAAGCCCCGGAAACACTGAGGTTTCCGAGGCTCTTCTTCTGTCGGGGCGAGAGGATTTGAACCTCCGACTCCCTGGTCCCGAACCAGGTGCGCTACCAGGCTGCGCTACGCCCCGAAAGGGAAGCGGTATCTACACGGCCGCCCTTCGAGCGTCAAGGATGTCGTCGCGATTGTCTCCGTTGCGCTTCATCCCGGCGGTCGGCACTGCACGCCGGTAAGCGTCGCGAGGTTGTTCGTCTCGTCGCACTCGCGCCGCGTCGCCGTGTCATCGGCGCGCACGTAGACGGTCACCCCGGGGAGCGTCGTCGGCGGCGTCGCCCACTCGCACGAGAGGTCGACGCACTCGCCCGGCGAGAGCGCGCGCGGCGTCGAGACCGTGCACACGCGGTTGGCGCCCGCGGCGGGGTCTCCGTCGAACACGCCCACGGGGAGGCCGTCGCCGAGCGGAGAGGTTCCGCGGTTGCAGACGCGCGCGGTGATGCGCGCGCCCGTGGCGCCGCAGTCGAAGCGCAGCACCGACGAGGTCGCGTCGGGCGACGACATGCGCTCCACCGAGCCCTGCGTGTTCGTGCGGAAGTTGTTGAGCGTGCGGTCGCGCCAGTTGAAGGGAACCGCCGACGTGCGCGGAACGGTGCCGTCGTCGCGCACGTTGGTGACGTGATAGACGTGCTGGTTCCAGAGCTGCCGCGAGCCCACCCAGCGGTCGGCGATGTCGCTGTAGACCCGCAGCCCTCGCACGCCCACGGGACGCGACGCGCGACAGGTGTTCCCCATCCCCGGTGTTCCTTCAGGGGGCGCGGCGCAGACGTACGTGCACTCGACGGGCGCGCCCGCGTCGGCCTCTCCGCCGGGGCAGCACTGCGCGTCTCGCTCGCATCGGCAGAAGCCCTCGACGCACACGCCCGAGAGGCAGTCGCGCTCGGTCTGGCACCGCACGCCCGCGAAGAGCGTGTCGACGTTGCGCGCCCCGACCCCAGGACACGCGATCCCCGACGTGGCCGAGCCGCAGTTGAAGTTGCTCCCCACGACGATCTCCGCGCGGAAGTCTCCGTCGACGTCGGCCACCACGGGGTTCTCGTACCAGGTGCACGACGAGTGGTGCTGCGAGAAGAGAACGGCCCCCGTGCGCCCGTCGTAGACCCGCGCGAAGCACTCGTCGGCGTACACGGCCTCGACGCGTCCGTCGCCCTCGAAGTCGAACGAGGTGCTGCCCGTGACGTTCGAACTCGCGTCCTGCGAGGGCTGCGACCAGAGCACGCCCGTGGTGTTGCCCGAGGCGCAGCGTCCGCCCGCGCGCGCGGTCGTCGGCGCGGCCACGCAGTCGGGGTCGATCACCGAGTACGCGCGCGCACCCGCCGTGGCGATCTCGGGCCTGCCGTCGCCGTCGAAGTCCGCGACCGTGGGAGGTCCGCCGGTGCCTCCGCCGGGCAGCGCGATGGGGCCGAAGACCGTGCGGCCGTCGAGCGTGTCGACGCGCACGTACCCCGCCGACACCACCGCGATCTCGGGGAGCGCCGCGTCTCGCACGCGGTCCGAGGTCCAGTCTCCGAGGTTGGCGACCGCGACCTGCCCTTCGCCGCATCCGTCGCCGGTGCAGCCCGCTCGCGCGTAGCCGCTCTCGAGGACCCACTCGCGCATCGGCGCGCTCCACGCGAAGACGCCCGTCGGGGTGACGAGCTCGACGATGCCGTCTTCGTCTACGTCGAGGGCCACGGTGAACGCGCCCGCCGAGTAGCTCGCGAGCTGCGAGCGCCGCGCGTCGCCGCCGAGGTACGCGCCGGTCTGTCCCGAGAAGACCATCCCGTGACGCAGCACCTCGGGTCGTCCGTCGTCGTCGATGTCTGCGATCGTCGGTCCGGCCCAGCCGCCGCCCGTGGGTTCGAAGGGCATTCCGTCGCGCGTCGAGCGCCACATCACGCGCCACGCGCCGCGCGGTGCAGATGCGTCAGAGGCGCTCACGTCGACGGCTCCGTCGTCGGCGCCCGCGTCGCCCGCAGAGGCGCGCTGATACCGGAACGCGACGAGTCCTCCGCCCGCTTTGAAGGCCACGATCTCGGGCGCGCCGTCGCCGTCGAGGTCGGCCACCGCGGGCGGTGAGCTGTGCGACACGAGCTGCTCGGAGAGGTTGTCCTGCAGCGCGCAGGTCGCGCCGTCGAGCACGCGGATGAGCCCCGTGGGGTTCTCCGATCCGCCGTCGTCGCCGTCGTCGAAGACCGCGATGATCGACGGTCGCACCGGGTCGTCAGGGCCGCTGCGATAGACGCGCAGGTCCATCACCATCGGCGTCGAGAGCACGTGGAGGTGCGACGGAAACGGATCGCCCGCGGGCGCGTCGGAGAAGCGGCACTGCACCGCGGGCGAGAACACGCCGGGGCGGATCTCGCGCGTGCACATCGGCGCGCTCTCGCCGGGTGTGAAGGGCGTGCAGCGCCCCGCCTCGGTGACGCATCGGCTGTCATTGAGGCAACCGCCCGCGCAGGGGCCCGTGTCGCGAACGCAGCGCCCCGAAGCGCAGAAGAGACCCGATGGACACGTCCCACCATCGCCGCACGCGACCGCGCCGTCGCCCGCGCTCACGGCGATGTCTTTCGCGGCGTCTGCGACCACGTCGAGCGCGTCGTCTCGGCCGAGGTCGCTCACGTCGAGCGCGTCGCTCGCGTCACTCGCGTCGAGCGCGGCGTCATCGGGCGGGAGCACCTCGGGCGGCGGCGCCTCGGAGCACGCGGGAACCAGCAGCGCGAGGAGCCACGAGGCGCGAGTGAGGCGTTGCGGTCGGGTCACGGCGCGCGATGATCACACATCCCGCAGAGACGCGACTACGACTCGCGACGGAGCCTCCAGGCCATGAAGCCGTCGGTCCCATCGGTCGCCGCGTCGAGCACGACCCTCGCGGGACGCAGCCGCTCGGGCAGCGTCGCGGTGCCCTCGACAGCGGAGAAGTCCTTGTGCGCGTCGAGAAATCGCTCCACCACCGTGTCGCCCTCGGGCTTCGTGAGCGTGCACACTGCGTAGACGAGCACGCCCCCGCGCGCGACCCGCGTCGAGGCCGTCTCGAGGATCGCGGATTGCGTCTCGACGAGTCCGCTCCACGCCGCGCGGTCTCTCAGCCGCGCGAGGAGGTCGGGGCGGTGACCGAGCGTGCCGAGACCCGAGCACGGCGCGTCGACGAGCACCGCGTCATAGCCTCGCTCGGGTGCGCGCGCCGCGATGCCGCCGACGCCGCGCGTGAGGTCCGCGCCCGCGGTGAAGACGTCGAGGCCCGCGTCGAGGCCGAGGCGCGTGAGCTCGTCGCGCATCCGTTGGAGCTTCTCGGGGTGCAGATCGACCGCGTGGAGCGCGCCGCTCCCGCGCAGCGACATCGCGGCGACGACGCTCTTTCCGCCGCGTCCGGCGCAGACGTCGAGCACCGTCGCGCCGGGGCTGATCTCGGCCATGAGCGCGACGCACTGGGCGGCCTCTTCTTGAACTCCAGCGAGGCCCGCGCGGTACACCTCGGTGCGCGTCGGATCGCCGCCGCCCGACACTCGCACCGCGAGCGGAGAGACCTTTCCCGCGGTCACCGTCGCGTTCGGGAGCTCGACGCGCAGTCGCTCGATCACCTCGTCGCGCGTGGCCTTGTGCGTGTGTACGCGGAGCACCACCGCGTCGTCGCCGCCGAGCGCCGCGCGGAGAAAGCCCTCGGCGCCCGCTTCACCGAGCACCTCGGAGACGCGACGGCGGACCTCTCTCGGCACGACTCTCAATGCGAGCGCGACACGCGCGTCGTCGGGCAGCGGATCGGGCCTGTCGGCCGCGATCTTTCGGAGCACCGCGTTGGCGAAGCCCGCGAGCTTCGGCGTGCGAGAGCGCTTCACGGCCTCCACCGCAGCGCCCACCGCGGCGTGCACCGGGACCCTCGCGAGCGCGAGGATCTGGTAGGTCGCGACGCGCAGCACTGCGCGCGTCCACGGGTCGAGGCGGGCCACCGAGGCGGCTCCGTCGCGGGCGTGTCGGCTGAGGGCCTCGTCGAGCGCAGGGGCCGTTCGAAGGACGCCGTAGACCAGCTCCGTCGCGAGGGCGCGGTCGCGGGCGTCGAGGGCGGCGCCTCCGTCGAGCGTCGCGTCGAGCGAGGTGTTGAGCGCTGCGGCGGCGAAGGCGTCGTCGGTCTCGACGCGCGTGAGCACCTCGGCGGCCCGTGTGCGTGCGTCGCCGGTGCGAGCGTGGCGTGGTGCGTGGGCGGTCATCGGGCGGCGGTGTGTAACACGCTCCCGGCGCCCTCCGCGCGTCTCGCGGGCGGGGATCATCGCCCCGTGAAATGCGCTGCGTAGAGCTTCGTGCTTGACACAATGCCCCGGCGCCCGCGACGAATCGAGCGTCGACGGATCAAGCGCGTCGGCGGAGGGCGATCTTTCGATGCGGGCTTCACGCAGACACGCGCTGGCGATCGGGGTCTTCGGAGCGGTGGTGGCGGTCTCTTCGGGCGGCACGGCGCAGGCCCAGGAGCGCTTCAATCCACGCGTCGGTCTGGTGACCACGGGGCCCTACTACCGCGCGACGCTGGCGCTCAGGGCCAACCCCCTCGGACTCTTCGTCGACGCCCGCGCGGGCTACAGGATGCGGCTGTTCAACAGCCCGACGCGGCACATCCTGCTGCGCAACACGTACATCGCCCTCGCGGCCACGGTGGGCGCGTCGCCCGCGTTCGTGCGGCCGGGCATCGCGCTCGAGATCCAGCCCCTCCAGATCCTCAACCTCCAGGTGATCTACGAGCCGATCATCCAGTGGTTCGGGAGCTTCAAGAACCTCCAGACGTACCCCACGGTGGCCGCGAGCGGCATCGGCGCGGCGGGCGTCGTCGGCAGCGGCAACGATCCCGTCGACCCCAACAACGCCCAGAGCGCGCGCGGCTGGCAGCTCACGCTCCAGGGGACCCTCCAGGCCCGCATCGGGCAGACCCTCGCGGTGCGCGACACCTTCCGCGCGGTGCGCGCCTCGTACGACGCGTCGACGCTCGCCGCGGGGCGCCAGGGCGACCGCGTGTACTACGACTCGTTCTACGACGTCGTGGCGCCGCTCGACGGCTGGGTCTGCACCAACGACCTCGACGTGCTCGCGTCGCTCACCGACCTCGGCACCAACATCGGGCTGCGCTACACGACGGTCATGCCGCTGCTCGGGGCCGATGACGACGCCGCGCGCACGACCACGACGCACCGCCTCGGGCCGATCATCTCGTACACGTTCAAAGAGGCGCGCCACGCGGCCTTCAACGCGCCGACGGTGTTCCTCCTCGCGCAGTGGTGGCTGCACCACCAGTACCGCACGGGCGGAGACTCTCCGGGCACGGTGACGCAGTACATGCCGCTCATCGCGCTCGGCTTCTCGTTCCGAGGCGACTGGTGAACGAGGCGCCGCGTCCCGAGGCGCTGCGACCTCACTACGCGCGCTTTCTTTCGAGGCCTCGCGCGCTCCTCACAGGACACTCGCACCAGGCGTGGCCCGACTGCGCGCGCGACGGGCTCATCGCCGCGTACGACGACGCCGCGCTCCACGTCGACGACAAGTGGTCGCGCGCGTTCGAAGCCGCGCTCGCCGTACGCGAAGCCGTCGCGGCGCGTGTGGGAGGAGCCCCGCTCGACGTGGCCCTCGCGGGCAGCATGCACGAGCTCGTGGCGAGGTTTCTCTCGGCGCTCCCGCTCTCGACGCGCCGTCACCTCGTGACCACGTCGGGGGAGTTCCACTCGATCTACCGCCAGCTCAAGCGCGTCGCCGAGGCGGGCGTCGAGGTGACCTTCGTCGAGCCGCGTCCCGTGTCTTCGCTCGCGTCGCGCATCGTCGCGGCGCTGCGTGACGACACCGCGGCGGCGCTGGTGTCGACGGTGCTCTTCGAGACCTCGGAGCAGGTCCCGCACCTCACGGGGCTCATCGCCGAGGCGAAGAAGCGCGGCGTCGAGGTGCTGCTCGACGCGTATCACGCGTTCAACGTCGTCGACATCGACCCCGCGGAGACGGAGGGAGCGTTCGTCACCGGCGGCGGATACAAGTACGCGCAGTGGGGCGAGGGGGTGTGCTTTCTGAGGGTCCCCTCGGGCTGCGAACTGAGGCCCGTCTACACGGGATGGTTCGCGGATTTCGCGCACCTCGGAGACCGCCGCGCCGACACCGCCGTGGCCTATGAGCGCGAGGGCGCGCACCGCTTCGCAGGCTCGACCTACGACCCGTCGAGCCACTACCGCGCGCGTGCGGTCATTCGCTTCTTCGACTCGCGCGGACTCACCGTCCCGGTGCTCCGTGAGGTCTCGCTCCGGCAGACCTCGATGATCATCGACGAACTCGACCGCGCGGGCTGGAGCGCCGTCACGCCCCGAGAGTCGTCGCGCCGCGGAGGCTTCGTCGCCGTGCGCACCGAGAACGCCGCCGAGGTCGTCGACGCGCTCCGTCGCGAGGAGGTCTTCGTCGACGCGCGCGGAGACATCGTGCGCTTCGGCCCCGCGCCCTACGTCACCGACGACGAGATCGACCGCGCCGTGGCGAGCTTCGTGAAGGTCGCGCGACGACCGTAGAACTTCTCCCGCAGGATGGTGCATCCTCCCGCGCGATGCGCCTCCGAACCGCCGCTCTGTGCCTCTCGCTCGCCGCGTGCTCCTCGTCGCGAACCGCTGTGAATACAGCGCCCGTGGTGAATCCTCCGCCGCCCGAACCCGCGCGTCCGCCGGTCGTGGTGACCATCGTCGTCGACCAGTTCGCCGCGTGGATCGCCGCCGAGCGACTCGCGCTCCTGCCCGACGACGGCGGCTTCGCGAGGCTGCGCCGCGAGGGGACGTGGTTCCGCCAGATGCGCTACATGCACGCGGCGACGGACACGGCCCCGGGGCACTCGTCGCTCTACACGGGGCAGCCCCCGCGCGAGACGGGGATCCTCGCCAACGAGATCCCCGACGCGAGAGGCTCGCGCGTGTCGATCCTGCGCGACGAGTCGACGCACGTGGTGACCTTCGACGGACCCACCGACGCCATCGGCTCCTCGATCGCGCACCTGCGCGTTCCGACGCTCGCAGATCAGCTCAGGGAGCGCGTCCCCGGCGCGGTGATCGTGAGCGTCTCGCTCAAGGACCGCGGCGCCATCTTCGGCGGCGGACGTCACCCCGACGCGACGCTGTGGTTCGACCCCGGACGCGACACCTTCGTCACGTCGACGTCGTTCTCGAACAGCCTCCCCGAGTGGGCTCGCAGCGTGGGCAACCCCGACGCGGTGAGGGCGCTGAGAGCGACGCCGTGGACGGTGCTCGATGAGCCGTGGGTGCGCGCCCACGCATCGACGCCCGACGCGCAGCCCGGCGAGGGCGACCTCGAAGGTTGGGGAACGACGTTCCCTCATGATTTCAGCCGCGCGCGGAGGCCCGGCAGCGCGATGCGCGCGTCGCCGAGAGGAGACCAGGCCGTGCTTCGTGTGGCAGAGGCCGCGGTCGAGCACGCGCGCAACGCGGAGCGTCCGATGCTGCTCGCGCTGTCGCTCTCGTCGAACGACTACGTGGGTCACCTCTTCGGCCCCGACTCGTGGGAGGCGTGGGATCAGCTCCGTCAGCTCGACGCGTCGCTCGGTCGCTTCTTCGCGCGCCTCGACACGCTCGTGGGTCCGCGCGGGTGGTCGGTGGTGCTCTCGGCCGATCACGGAATCGTCTCGCTCCCCGAGGTGCAGACGATCCCCGCGGCGCGTCCGTGGTGCGCGAACGACGGCGGACGTGACCCGTGGGAGCGTCCGTGCGGCGCGCTCTCTCGCCTCGATCCCGACGCGATCGCGCAGGAACTCCAGGCCGCCGCCGTGACCGCGATCGGCCCCGGAACGTGGGTGCGCGGCGTGGCCGATCCGTACGTGTACCTCACGCCCGAGGCGCAGGCGCTCCCCGCCGATCGCGCGCGACGGATGCTCGACGCGATGATTCGCAGGGCGCGTCAGCACCCCGAGCTCGAGCGCGTGGTCGAGACGACCGCGGTGGCGCCCTCGTGCGCGGAGGGCGAATCGGTCGAGTCGTTGCTCTGCCGTTCGATCCCTGCGGACTCGGGGACGGTGCTCTTTCTTCAGAGCCGCGCGGGGGCGTTCTTCGACGCGGGCTATGCGCTGGGCTTCGGCGCGAGCCACGGTTCGCCGTACCTCTTCGACCGCTCGGTTCCGCTCTTCGTGCGGGCGCCGGGGGTGGTCGAGGAGGGCCGGA
>JBPOHC010000490.1:0-4561 GCA_052035985.1 Myxococcota bacterium
CTGCACCTCGTCACCCTCGCCGCGGCGTGCTTCGCGGTGCTGGTGGTGTACCTCTGCTTCGCGTTCCTCATCACCTTCGACGACGACGAGCGCGACGGCATCCTCGACCGCTTCCGACGGCGCTGAAGGTCCGCGCGCATTCGTTGCGGTCGACGGGCGTCGCGGTATCGTCGCGCCCCTCATGGACACATCACTCAAGGGACAGCGCGCGCTGGTCACGGGCGCGAGCAGCGGCCTGGGCGTCGCGTTCGCGCGCCTTCTCGCGGCCCGCGGCGCCGACCTGGTCATCACCGCGCGCCGCAAGGAGAACCTCGACGCCCTCGCGAAGGAGCTCTCCGAGCGCCACGGCGTGAAGGTCACCGTGATCGCCGCCGACCTCTCGGAGCCGTCGGGGCCCGCGCGCCTCTGGGACGAGACCGAGGCGAAGGGCGTCGCGATCGACGTGCTCATCAACAACGCGGGCGGCGGGCTCCATCGCAACTTCGCCGACGCGTCGTGGGAGCAGCTCCAGCGGCAGATCCAGCTCAACGTGGTGTCGCTCACGGAGCTCACGCACCGCTTCGCGCGCGCCATGCTCGCGCGCGGAAAGGGCCACATCCTCAACGTGTCGTCGATCGGCGCGTACACGCCGACGCCCTCCTACGCGACCTACTCCGCGGGCAAGGCCTACGTGCGCGACGTGACCGAGGCCGTCGCCTACGAGCTCCGCGGAACGCCCGTGCGCGTGTGCAGCCTCTGCCCCGGCGGCACGCTCACGGAGTTTCACCAGGCCGCGGGCCACGAGCTCCCGAGCGCCTTTCGCGCGACCTTCATGAGCGCCGAAGACTGCGCCGCGATCGGGCTCCGCGCGCTCTTCAACGGCCGCAGGAACATCGTCTCGGGCTTCGCCAACAGCGCCGCGATGTTCTTTCTGCGCTTCATGCCGCGGCGCCTCATCGTGTGGATCACCGCGCAGACCATGGGCGAGCCCAAGGCCCTCGGAGCGTGATCCGCGCATGAACGCCCGAAGCTCCCTCTTCGCCGTCGTCACCGCGTTGATCGCGGCGCCTTCGATCTCGCTCGCGCAGCGGGCGCCGTACGCGCGCCCCGATGAGCTCGCGCCCGAGGGGCTCAGCCACCAGCTCGACCTCTCGATGCGCCTCGGGTACGCCCGCGTGCTCGATCCGCAGCGCGTCGCGGGGATGACCAACCAGGGCGCCTTCTCGCTCCGCACGCGCGCGCTCATCGGTCGCCGCGTCGCGTGGTGCGGCGGGCTCGACGGAGAGCTCGGCGGCGCAGAGTCGGGCCTCGTCTACGGCGTGGCGCTCCACGCGCTCGGCCTCGCGGGCCGTTGGGGGCGCGGCAACATGGTGGCCCTGAGCGGCGGCGCGGGCGTGAGCGGCGCGTCGGGCGCGATCCCCTTCGCGCTCCGTGTTCCCGCGGAGCTCTCGCTCGCGCTGAGCCTCGGCCCCGTGCGGCTCTCGGCCTGGGCGGGCCTCGCGTGGACGCCCCTCGAAGACGCGAGGACGAAGGGCTCCTCGTGGCTCACCATCGCCGACGAGGTCGACGCGGGACTCTCGCTCCGCATCGGCCGACAGCGCCCCTACTGGAACACCGTGAGCGCCGGCGCGGGCCCCTCGATCGGCGTCGCCTACCGCGAGTTCATGGGGACGCGCTCCATCGGCGTGACGCTCGGCTTCGACCTCTCGGGGGCGCGATGAGACTTCGCGAAGCACTTCGCTATGTGGTTACCGCAGCGTCGGCGCTCGCCCTCGCGCGCGCGCTCCCTTCGTGCGCGTCGCCGCCCACGCTCGCGATGCGACGTCCCGAGAACGCCTCGACGCAGCGCGGAGACGCCCACCGCACGGGCTCGTTCCGCGGCGCGGGCGGCGTCGATCTCTACGAGCAGTCGTGGCACCCGCGGGGCTCGACGCGCGCGGTGCTGGTCGTTCACCACGGCCTCAAAGACTACAGCGACCGCTACAGCGACCTCGCGCGCAGGCTCACCGGACGCGGCGTCGCGGTGTACGCGTACGACATGCGAGGCCACGGGCGCTCGGGCGGGATGCGCGCGAGCCTCGACTCCCTCGAGACCGCCGCCGACGACCTCACGACCTTCGTGAACAGCGTCCGCGAGCGCGAGCGGGGGAGGCCCGTCTACCTCCTCGGCCACAGCATCGGCGGCGCCATCGTGACGCTCTTCGCCACCGAGCGTCGCGCTCCAGTCGCGGGGCTCATCATCATGTCCCCCGCGCTTCGCGTCGACCGGCTGCCCTTCGAAGTCGCTTCGACGCCCGTGGCGGGCGCGCTGCTGCCGAACTTCCCCGCGGTCGACACGCCGGATGCGCAGTTCTCACGGTCGCCCGACGTGGTCCGCGCGATGGCGACCGATCCGCTGATCTACCACCCCGTCGCGCCCGCCCGCACCGGCGCGGGCCTCGTGGGCGCGCTCGGAACGATCTGGTCCGAAGTCGAGAGCTTCGACACGCCGCTCCTCGGCATGCACGGCACCGACGACCGCATCACCGACCCGCGCGGAACCGCTGAATTCGTGCGCCGCGTGAGGGCGCGCGACACGACCCTGATGCTCTACCGCGGGCTCTACCACGACCTCTTGCACGAGCCCGAGCGCGAGCAGGTGATGGGCGACATCGAGCGCTGGATCCTCGAGCGGCTCCCGTCGCGCTGAGCTTCAGCGAACGCCGGGTGAGCGCCAGCGTTCGACGCGCCTCGGCCACGGCCCCTCGTCGTCGCGCTTCGCGATGGTCTTCGCCAGCGCCAGCATCTGCGTGACGTGAGACGGGTCGACGTCGCGCGCCTCACCCTCGACCTGGCAGACAGTCCCCTCGATGCGGACGCGCGCCTCGCCGCGGCGCTCGTGCGTCTCGACGGCGACATCATAGAGCGCCCTCTCGCCGTCGCTCTCGGCCAGCGCGAACGTGTAGCGCACCCCGCTTGAGGGACGCGTCCCCGAGAGCGCCGTCACTGCGAGGCTCCGTCGGCGAAGACCTCGACGCCTTCGAAGAAGGTCCGCTCGACGCGGCCCTGCACCGCGCGGCCCTCGAAGGGCGTGTTGCGGCCCTTCGAACGGAAGCGCTTCGCATCCACCGTCCACACGCGCTCGGGGTCGATCACGGCGATGTCTGCGCGGGCTCCCACGCGCAGCGAGCCCGCATCGAGACCGAAGGCACGCGCGGGCGCCGACGTGAGCGCCTCGACGAGCCTCGCAGCCGTGAGCCTCTTCGCGCGCACCAGGTCGAGGAGCAGCGCGAGGCAGGTCTCGAGGCCCACCATCCCGTGCGCCGCCTCGGAGAACTCGCAGTCCTTCTCGATGGCCGCGTGGGGCGCGTGGTCCGTGGCGACGCAGTCGATGGTCCCGTCGGCGAGCGCGTCGATGAGGGCGTCGACGTCGCCGCGCTCCCTGAGCGGAGGATTGACCTTGCACGCCGTTCGATACCCGAGCACGGCCTCGTCGGTGAGCGTGAGGTGGTGCGGCGTGACCTCTGCGCTCACGCGAATCCCGCGCGAGCGGGCCTCACGCAGGAGGGCCGCGCTGCCCGCGGTGCTCGCGTGGGCGAGGTGGTAGTGCGCGCCCGTGGCGGCGGCGAGCATGAGGTCCCGCGCGACGATGTGATCCTCTGCGACGCGGGGCCAGCCCTTGAGCCCGAGGCGCGTCGCGACGGCGCCCTCGTGCATCTGCGCGCCCGCGGTGAGCCCGTGGTCCTCGGCGTGCTGCACCACGGGGAGGCCGAAGGTGCGAGCGTACTCGAGGGCCCTGCGCATGACGCCCGAGTCGGTGACGCAGCGGCCGTCGTCGCTGACGGCGACGCAGCCCGCGTCTTTGAGGTCGGCCATCTCGGTGAGCTCGCGGCCCTGCTGCGCGCGCGTGATCGCGCCGATGGGGTGCACGCGCACGGCGCCGTGAGAGCGCGCCTTCGCGACCATCATCTCGGTGATCGCGCGCGTGTCGTTCACGGGCTTCGTGTTGGGCATCGCGCAGACGGAGGTGAAGCCCCCCGCGGCGGCGGCGCGCGTCCCCGAGACGATGTCCTCTTTGTACTCGAGCCCGGGCTCGCGCAGGTGCGTGTGCAGGTCGACGAAGCCCGGCACCACCCAGCGCCCTCGGCACTCGACGAAGCGCGTGTCGCGGTCGCCCTCGCGCGCGGTGCTCGCCGCCCCGGCGCCCACGAGCGTCACGCTGCCGTCTTCGATCACCACGTCGGCGACCTCGTCGCGGCCTGAGGAGGGGTCGATCACACGCCCGTCGCGCAGCACGATTCGCATGGCCGGGGCGTATACCACAGCCGCCCCGCCGAACGGATCATCGCGGCAGCGGCGTGGTCTCGCCCATCGCGGGGGGCAGGCCCGTCGGGAGGATGCTCTGAAAGCGCTTCGGCGCGGCGTCGTTGACGGCGATGCAGACGACGGTCTGGTCGTCGCTCTGGGGCGCCTCTTCGACGAAGCGGTCGAGGTCAGCGAGCACGGCTTCGAGCGAGGCGCGCGCGCTCGCGGGGGCGCGGGCGACGGAGTGCTGCAAGCGCTCCTGGCCGTAGAACTCGCCGTTGACCGAGCGCGCCTCGAT
>JBPOHC010000410.1:0-1803 GCA_052035985.1 Myxococcota bacterium
TGAACGAAGCCGCTTCGCGGCAGCGCCCCGAGCGTCTCTCGTGACCGCGCACCTTCGCGCAGACTGACGCGCCGACTCCGAGCGGGGTCTGCCTCCCATGCTGACGGCGGGTCGAGTCGAGCGCCGCGCGGCGTGAGTTGAAAGCGCGGGGACCTTCGTGCAAACGCGGGGTTACCACACCAACCGCACCGCCAAAGGCCCCGCGATGCAGATCGTCCTCGACGTTGCCGACGAGTTCAAGCCCCTCGTCGATGAGCTGACCCTGTTGCTGCGCGTCGTGAGCGCGAAGGTCGGGGAGATCCGCGCCTCGCCCCACAGCGACTACGCCGCCGTCGAGCGCGAGCTCGCGGTCCGCACCGCGGCCATCGAGGCGCAGTCTCACGGCATCCTGCTGCGAGCCGCCGACCTGGACGTCCCTCGCATCCTCGTGGGCGGCGACCTTCATCGACGCGTCGGGCGTCACCTCGCGACCTACTACACCGCCGCGGGGCCCGTCGTCGTCGAACGCTCGATCTACCGGCCCGCGGGACACGAGGGAGGACGCACGGTCGATGCGGTCAGCCTGCGTGTCGGCGTCGTCGGCGACGGGTGGTTGCCTCACGCCGCGCGCTCCATGGCCTTCCTGATCCAGCAGGGGACCGCGCGCGAGGCCGCCGCGACGGCGTCCGAGCTGGGGCGCCTGCCCTACGGACACGCGAGCTTCGACCGCGTCGCTCACCTCGTCGCCTCGCTCTACCAGCTCCACGCCGAGAGCACCGAGAAGGTGCTGATCGAGACCTACGCCATCCCCGCAGAGGCGACAGGCGTGGCCGTGTCGCTCGACCGCGTGTGCGTCCCCGTCGAGGAAGCTCGCCCGCGTCCGCGCGGCCGACCTTGCAAGGGCGCTCCGAAGAAGCCCGTGCAGCGGGTCTTCCGCCAGGCCTACTGCGCCACCGTCACGCTGCATGACGGCAAGGGCGAGGCGTTGCACACGATCCGATACGGTCGGATGCCCGAGGGCGACGTGGCGGGCCTGTGCGAGGGCGTCTGTGACGACGTGCTGGCCCTGCTCGCCGCGCGACCGACGTTGCACGTGACGGCGCTCTGCGACGGCGCTCACGAGCTGTGGGGGCTGATCACTGTGCACCTCGCGGCGGTGGCTCGCCGAACCCCGATCCAGGAGCTGATCGACCTGTGGCACCTGCTGGAGAAGCTGGGCGCTGCGGCGCGTGTCCATCACGGAGCGACGGAGGCGGACGCGACGGTGGCGCGGTGGCGCTCGGCGCTGCTGAACCGTTCTGGCGCCGCCTCGAAGATCGCCGCGGAGATCGCCTCGTGGAACCAGGAGTGGGTCGCCGTTGGGGAGGAGACGCCGGTGCACGATGCGCTGAGCTTCCTGGCACGACACCGCGATCGCATGGACTACGCGAAGGCTCGGCAAGATGGGCGTCCCGTGGGAAGCGGAGCCGTCGAGGCGACCTGCAAGAGCCTCATCGCGATACGCTTCAAGCGCCCTGGAGCACGGTGGAAGCAACGCTCCGCGGACCGAATCATCCAGCTCCGCGCGCTGGCGCTCTCCGATCGTTGGGGCAACGCCATCGACCTCACGCTCGAACACAAGCGGAGGGACGTGCGAGCCGCGTAGTCAGCATGAGAGGCAGACCCTCCGAGCGCCACGCGCGATTGCTCGCGTTCAGCTGCGCTGAGAGTTCCATCGATCCGAGCTCCCCCGCTCGCGACCCTCCGAGGCCGCAGCGCCCGACGACCGGGCGCCTGCGATCCAGGAGTCGATCGATGGGAGAGATTCGAGATCGGATGGTGGAG
>JBPOHC010000505.1:0-11702 GCA_052035985.1 Myxococcota bacterium
TCAAGTTTTTTCGCGGGGTCGCCGTTGCAACGACTCGAGCCGGGCAGAGAGACCAGACACAGCACCGGCCGAGAGAGGGGAGAGACGCGATGGCGATGAAGAACAAGTCTGTGGTTGCGAAGCAGCCCGAGGAGGCGCCGCCGCCGATGGTGGTGGTCACGCCCTCGACGAGGGCGCCGATGATCGAAGACGAGGACGAGGGCATCACCGCGGAGGACCAGCAGTTCCTCGGGCAATCGCTGCGGTTTCTGGTGAACCTCCAGAAGCCGGGGATGGCGAAGATCGCGCAGGCCAACGGCTACACGCGCGAGGAGCACGCCGAAGGGTGGCGGCTCCACCGCGCGGCCTCGGGCCAGGACCACGCGCTGTCGGTCGTCTTCGCGCTCTCGTCCACGACGCCCACCGCGGAGCAGGCGTACATGCCCACGCTGCGCCGCGTCGACGCGTTCGAGAACCTCTGGTTCCCTCGCACGCGAGCGATCATCCAGCGCGTCGTTCCCGCGGACAGCCGCGAGCGCTTCGAAGCGGCGTTCTTCCACGAGCTCGCGCAGCAGCCCCTCGGCCCCGCGGTCATCGGGTCGGTCCGCACCTTCATCGCGCGCGTCGAGTCGCTCGAAAAGAGCGAGGAGCCCGGCGCCCGCGCGGTGCGTGAGACGCTCCGCAAGCGCGGCCTCACGACGCCCGTGATCGCAGAGATGAAGAAGCTCCTCGGCGACGTGATGGAGCTCGCGCCCAGCACGCCGCAAACGATCGACGAGGAGGCCCTCGCGAAGCTGCGCGCCGAGCAGAAGCGCGCCGTCGTGTCGCTGCGCGCGTGGTTCAACGACTGGGCGACGACGCTGCGCTCGGTGTTCAACCGCAAGCAGCTCATCCAGCTCGGCCTCGCTTCACCGACGCGCGCGAAGGCTGACGAGCCCGCCGACCCGCCCGTCGATCCCGCCCCCAACGGCTGACCCGCCCACCGCCGCCGCGGTCTCGTTGCGACGACTCCGCGGCGGCGCGTATGCTCGTCGCGCCATGATCGCGGGGATGCACTCGCTCGCCACATACCGCTCGTTTCGATCGATCATCGATCAGCTCCCGCACAACCTCACGGGGCAGGTCATCGCCGGGCGGCTCGTGGTGCTGCCTCGCCCGGCGATCCCCCACGCCAAGGTCGAGGGAGCGCTCAACACGCTCCTCGGCACGCCGTTTCAGTACGGCCTCCACGGTCCTGGCGGGTGGTGGATTCTGCCTGAACCCGAGCTCTCCCTCGGGCTCGAACAGGACTTCGATCCGATCGTCCCTGACCTCGCGGGCTGGCGTCGCGACCGGACGGCCTCGGTGCCCGACACTGCTACCTGCGCGATCGTCCCCGACTGGATCTGCGAGGTGCTCTCGCCCTCGACCGAGGACGACGACCGCGGAGAGAAGATGCCGTTCTATGCGCGCGCCGGCGTCGACCACGCCTGGCTCGCAGATCCCATCGAGCGGACGCTCGAGGTGTTCCGTCGCGACGAGAAGGTGTTTCGTCCCGTCGCGACGTGGCGCGGTGATGTTCGCGTGCGCGCTGAGCCCTTCGGTGCGATCGAGCTCGACCTCACCCTCGTCTGGCCGCGCTGACACAAACGCCGCCGGTCTCCGATGGTTGTGATGTGTGATGGATGCTGGTGACGTTGGCGTTCGCGTCGGGCGCTCACGCGCCCGCGCTTGTGGCTACTTCGCGCGCTCGGGCGTCGTCGCGACCTGCATCACCGCGCCGCCGGGACGGTGCTGATCCTCCGTGTACGACCGCGGCCTCGGGGGACCGCCGTAACACGCCTGGAGCCCCAGGCCCGCGGCCACCGCGAGGGCCGTCGCCAGCGCAGCGCGCGCCGACGTGCTCCCCGCCGCGGAGCTCTCCTTCACGCACGCGCCGCCGCAGAACGGGCACGCCGCGTCGCCCTCCCGCACGTGACGACCGCAGCCTCCGCACACCACCAGGTTCATCGACATGAGCGCTTCTCCTCCTCCGTCGCGAGAGACTTTCTCCGCGGCGGTCTCGGTCGAACGTCGCAGCCTCGCCAGCCTTACGTCAACGCCCCGACGCGCGTTCGAGCACCCGCGCCACCACGTCGCGAAGACCATCCCCGGGGAAGGCCCGCACGTAGCGAATTCCCCGTTTACGAAGGCCCTTCTCGGTGTCGTCGAGCCACGCCGTGAGGCGCCCGCGGTAGAGCGCCAGGGCCTCGTCGTCGAGCGCGAGGTCGAGTCGCTCGCCCGTCTCGCTGTCGACGAGCGTGGTCTCTCCCTGCGCCTCGGGGTCGAGCTCCTGCGACGAGAGCGTGTGCACCACGGCGGTCTCGTGGCGCGCCGCGGAGAGCTTGTGCGCAGCCGAAATCGCAGCTCCCTCGTCGAGCAGGTCGCTCAGCACCACCACCACGCCCCGGCTCCCCGACGTGCGCGCGAGGAGCGCGTCGGCAGCGCGATCGACGGGACCGCGCCCCCTGGGGTCGATCTCGTCGAGGGCCGAGAGCAGCGTCGCGAGCTTGCGCCGTCCGCGCATCGACGCGCGCGTCGAGACCTCGGCGCCAATGGCGAGCGAGAGGGTGACGCGCTCGCTCCCCGTGAGGCAGAGGTAGCCGATCGCGGCGGCCACGCGCGCGGCCACCGAGAGCTTCGACGGATCGCCGAAGGACATGCTCCGACTCGCGTCGACGAGGAGGTGAACGGTGACGTCTTCTTCGGCGGCGTAGAGGCGCACGACGAGCTCGCCGAGGCGCGCGAAGGCGTTCCAGTCGACGCGGCGGGGGTCATCACCAGGCGCGTAGGGGCGGTGCTCGGCGAACTCGACGGAGGCGCCGCGACGGAGCGAGCGGTGCTCTCCCACACGGACGCCCGCGATGCGACGCGAGAGCTCGATGCGCAGGTGCTCCAGCTCGCGCACGAACGCGGGGTCGAGGAGCGACGACACGCCTCAGCCCGTCGCCGTGGTGGCCCGCGCTCCGGGGCGCTCGACGGCCTCGCTCACGGCTTCGAATCCCTGCGCGGGGACCTCGCCGAAGAGGCCCTCGGTGTCGACGCGGACGCCCGTCGAAGCGGCTTCCTGCTGGCGGGGCTCGACGGGTCCCATCGCGACGAGGTCGTTGACGGCCTTCTGCGTCTTGTAGACCGCGAAGATCCACCCGATCGGGAGGAAGTACATGAAGAACGACATCACCGCGCCCACGATGATCGACGCCTTCGAGAGCCGGGTGGTGCTCCCGCGCAGCATGAACTGGAGGTTCAACCGGTCGATGAGGCGCATCGGCGAGAAGAACGCCCACCAGATGTTCACATAGGGGACGAAGAACAGCCCGATCGCGCGTCCCGTCGTGGGGTCGTCGGGGCGCAGCCGCGGGAGGCGTCCGTGCATGCGCCCGAAGTGGATCAGCGACCACAGCCCGAAGGTCACGAGGTGCAGCGTCACCGCGGCCCACACGGGGAAGGTCTCGAGCCCGTGCTTCGACAGCGCGACGCGGTCTCCCTCGGTGAGCCCGTAGCCGTCGCTCTCATAGATCGACCGCTGCGCGTAGGCGTGCGCGACGTCGATGCGGTACGCCGTGAGCGCGTGTCGCATCGCGGCGTTCTCGGCGCGGAGCTGCGCCACCTCGCGCTGGAGCTGCTCGTTCTGCGCTGCGGTGGCGAGGTTGTCGTCGCGGAACACGGCGCCGGAGTGTACCCACCATTGCGCGCCCGACGCACGCGCGAGCCGTTGGCAGCGCGCGCGACTCGTGCGATCTGTAGGCGACGCGCATGAGGCCGCAGCACCGACGCAGCTCCCTCGCTCTCGCTTCGCTGGCGATGTGCTTCGCCTCGCTCGGGTGCATCGAAGACCTCGACCCCAAGAGCGTCGTGAAGGGGCCGCGCATCCTAGACATCATCGCCGAGCGACCGGAGCTCAACCCCGGGGCCTCGACGACGCTGCGCGTGGTGCTCGCGGGCACCACCGGGACGCCCACCTACCGCTGGTTCGGCTGCGTCTCGGCCGATGCGACGCGCAACCCCAACTCGCTCGCAAACTTCGGCGAGGGCGGCGCCTTCGCGGGCTGCTACGACGACGCGGGCGCCACGCAGCCCCTCGGCAACGGACCCACCGCGGGATTCACCGCGCCGCCCGACATTCTCCGAAGGCTCCAGTCGGCCTCGGCGCGCTTCGGGTCGCTGCTCCCGCCGGGCGCGCTCGAGGCGCTCGTGCGCGACATCGGGATCACCGTCGGCGTCGCCGTCGAGGTCACCGTCGATGGCGTGACCCTCAAGGGCTACAAGCGCGTCATCGTGTCGGCCAACGCGCGGCCCAACACCAACCCGCCGCCGCCGCGCGTCCGCATCAACACGACGTGGGTCTCGCTCCCCGCCGAAGGGGGGACCGACTGCGTGCCCGAAGACGGCTCCACGCTGCGCCTCCCGCGCGGCCAGAACGCGACGCTCTCGCCCGATTCGAACGAGATGCGATGGATCGAGCCCTACCGCGTGCTCACGGCCTCGGGGCAGCTCGTCGACCGCACCGAGACCGCGTTCTACTCGTGGTACGTGAGCGGCGGGAGCCTGGGTCGCGGGCTCACGCAGTCACCCACGCGCGACAACTATTGGGCCGCGCCCGACGCGCCCGGTCCGCAGACGCTCTGGATCTTTCTCCGCGACGGCCACGGCGGCACGAGCTGGTGCCGCGTGAGCGCCGCGGTGCAGTGAGCGTCACCGCCTCGCGCGTCGCTTCGGGCTGACCTTCGCCGCGGTCTTCGCCGGTCGTGACTTCGTCGCGCGAGGCTTCTTTTCACGGGGTTTCGGCGCCATCGCACGCAGCCTCGCCACCTCGTCGCGCAGCGCGTGGAGCTCGTCTCGCACGCGGTCGACCTCGTCGCGCACCTTGCGGGCCTCGTCGCCCGGCGCGCGCTCACGCACGGCGCGGAGAGACTCCCTCGCGGCCCTTCGAACGCGTCCGTCGTGGGAGTGCTCTGCGCAGCGTGAGAGGGCACCCGCGACCGCGGGCTCGCGGAGGCGCACGAGCGCGTCGGCCACCGACGGCGTCATCACGGGATCGTCTTCGTCGAGCAGCGCCTCGAGCCGCTCGCGCACGACGACGTTGTGCTCGCCGAGCTCTCCGAGGCACGCGAGGGCAGCGCGACGCACGGTGAGGCCAGCCCCCTTCGCGATGAAGGGGGTGACGTGATCGATCGCGCGAAGGTCGCGGAGCGCGCGCAGACCGTCGATGGCGCCGCCGCGCACGACGTCTCGCCACGAGCGTCGATCGAGCGTGGCGATGAGGGTCTCGTAGACCGCGGGCCTCCGCGTCGCGCCGAGGGAGCGCGCGAGCTCGGCCTCGACCATGTAGCTCTCGTCACCCGCTGCGAGACGCGCGGTGAGCGCCTTGGCCGCGGCGTCGGTGCGGAACGACCCGAGCGCGGCGCACACGGCCCTGCGCGCCTTGGGGTGCTTGACCTCGAGCTTCGAAACGAGCGCTTCGAACGCGGCCCCGGTGCGGATCTCTCCGAGCGAGCGCGCGCACTCGACCGACACGCCCCAGAACGCGTCGGACGACACCGCGCGGGCGAGCGCGTCGACCACGCGGTGATCGTCTCGCATGCGGAGCGCCATGGCCGCACGCCAGCGAACGACGGCCCGCGCGTCGTGCGAGAGCGCGTCGAGGAGCCACTGACGCGGGAGCTTCTGCGTGAGCCGCATCAGGATCACACCGTCGGGGTCGACGGCCACGCGCCTCGGCGCGCGCTCGCATCGAAGATGGAACGCGTGCGTGGCGTCGCGCACGTCGAGGTCGTGGACGCGCTCTCCCTCCGCGTCGATGACGCACACACGGAGCTTGAAGCGAAAGAGGGGCGTGACGGCGTCGACGGTCTGGGTCTGTCGCACGGTCACCGCGAGCGATGCGTCATCGGGCGCGTAGTGGGCCTCGACCTCGACCTCGGGGAAGCCTCCGCGCATCACCCACTGATCGAAGAAGCCTTCGAGCGCGCGGCCCGAGGCGTCCTCCATGGCGCGCACGAGGTCGCGCGTCTCGACGACGCCGCCGCGGTGGCGCTCGAGGTAGCGCCGCACGCCGCGCCAGAAGGCCGCGTCTCCGAGCTCGGCGCGGAGCATGTGGAGCACGCATCCGCCCTTCTCGTAGATGTGGTGGTCGAAGAGGTCCATCGAGGCGCCGTAGGTCGCGCACACGATGGGTCGTCGGTAGCGCTCGTCTTCGCCGAAGTACGTCTCCGCGTGCTCCTTGAGGTTGTAGAGCGCGGCGTCGCGGCCCTCGCGGCGCTCCATGTCGACGTGTTCGAAGTAGGTGGCGAAGCCCTCGTTGAGCCACGCGTGCGACCAGTCGCGGCAGGTCACGAGGTCGCCGAACCACTGGTGCGCGAGCTCATGCGCGACGAGGTCATCCATCGAGACGTCGAGCGCGGCGCGCGCGTCGAGGAGGCAGCGCTCGGTGAGCGTCGTGGCCGAGGTGTTCTCCATGCCCCCGGCGGTGAAGTCGTGCACCGCGATCTGGTGGTACTTCGCCCACGGGAACGCCACGCCCGTCACGGCTTCGAAGTGACGGATCATCGCGGGCGTCTGGCCGAGCGTGCGTCGCGCTTCGTCTTCGCGTCCGGGGTCGACGTAGTAGCGGCAGTCGAGGCCCGCCTCGGCGCTCGCGTCGATCTCCGAGAAGGTCCCCGCGACGAGGGTGACGAGGTAGGGGGCGTGGGCGTCGTCCTGGCGCCAGTGCCACGCGTCGAGGTCGCTGCCCGTGAGGTGCTCGACGAGGCGGCCGTTTGAAAGCACGCGCCAACCGCGGGGGACGCGCGCGGTCAGCTCGGTGGTGTGCCGCTCGATGGGCGCGTCGACGCAGGGGAACCAGTAGCGCGCGTCCTCGTCCTGGCACTGCGACCAGACCTGCCACGGGCGCGTCGGCGACGACGCGTCGGGACGCATGAAATACAGCCCTCTGCGCGGCGTCGCGGCGTAGTCGACGAGCACCACGGCCTCGTCGACGTCGAGGCTCACGTCGATGCGCGCGCCGTCGTAGGTCCACGGAACAGCGCGCTCCGAGGCGCCGTCGCGGAGGGTGACCGCGCGCACTTCGAAAGCCACGGCGTCGAGGGAGAGGGTGCGGGCCTCGGGGGCGCGACGGATGACCGTGAGCTCGGCGCGACCTTCGACGCGCGCGTGTTCGATGTCGAGGGTGACCGTGAGCGCGAGGTGAGCGACGGCGAAGGGGCGGTCGCGGCCGAAGTGCTCGGGGTCGCCCGGGAGCTTGAACGGACGCGGGCCCTGCGCGGGATCAGCGGGGGCGCGCGCGCAGGCGCAGCGGAGTTCGAGCGAGCGGTCGTGGTGCATGGCGACGGAGTTCGTACCCGCACGGGGCACCTGGAATCAACGCACGTCGCGCACCCCTCGGCGCGTATGCGCGACGGCACCGCGACTGGAATCGCACAGCAGCAATGCTTGACACCCCCCATGACAGGGGTGCAGTTTCGTTCGGCGCGGGCATTTTCTGGCCGTCGCACCCGAACTCAGGAACATGGCAGAAGCAAGGGCGCAGAACACCTACCGCGTGACCGAACGACTCGAGTCGGGCGGCATGGCCGAGGTATTCCGCGGGGAGTCGACGAGCCTCGCGGGCTTCAAGCGACAGGTCGCGATCAAGCGCGTGCTGCCGCACCTCGCGTCGAACGAGAAGTTCATCCGGATGTTCCTCGACGAGGCGCGGCTCAGCGCGCGCCTCACGCACGCGAACATCGTCCAGGTGTTCGACATCGGGCACGTCGAGAACACCTACTTCATCGTCATGGAGTTCATCGACGGGGTGAACCTCAAGGCGATGATCGAGCACGTCCGCGCGCGCCGTCAGCCCTTTCCGCTCTCGCTCGCCGTGCACGTGATGATCAAGGTGTGCGAGGGGCTCCAGTACGCCCACGAGGCCACCGACAGCGACGCCAGGCTCCTCAACATCGTCCACCGCGACATCTCACCGCCGAACATTCTCATCTCGAAGCGCGGCGAGGTGAAGATCGTCGACTTCGGCCTCGCGAAGGCCGCGCACTCGGTCGAGAAGACCGAGCCCGGCGTGGTGAAGGGCAAGTTCAGCTACCTCGCGCCCGAGACCGCGATGGGCGACGAGGCCGACCCCCAGGCCGACCTCTTCGCCGTGGGCATCATGCTCTGGGAGCTTCTCGCTGGGCGAAAGCTCTTTCAGGGCGAGACCGACTACCAGACCGTCAAGATGGTGCAGCAGGCGGTGGTGCCGCCCATCCGCACCATCAACAGCGCCGTCCCCGACGAGCTCGACAAGATCCTCCGCAAGGCCCTCGCGCGCTCGAAGCACGAGCGCTACCGCACCGCGGAGCAGTTCAGCGAGGAGCTCGCGGAGTTCCTTCTGCTGCACAGGCTCAAGGCCACGGCGGCGGACCTCTCGAAGCTCGTCGTCGAGGTGATGACCGAGCGCGCGGCCTCCGCGCGACAGAGCGCCCGCCCCGAGGGCAACGTCATCGATCAGCTCATCCAGGAGGAGCTTCTGCGCTTCACCTCCCTCGGTGAGCCGAGCGTCTCTCCGAGCGGCGACGCGGGCCCTGTCACACCCGCCCCCGCGGAAGACGGCTCGCGCCCCCTCGACGCGAGCGAGTTCGTGAACCTCAACGAGTGGGGCCCCGACCTCGCGGACACGGGCTTCGACCCGGGCCTCTCGAGCGCCGCCACCTGGGATCAACCGGGCAATCGCCTCTCGGGCATCCCGGGCTCGCTCGCCGATGAGCTCGAAGGCGACTCCGAGTCTGCGTTCCCTCCGCGCGTCCCCTCGCCGCGTCCGACGCCGCCGTCGAACACGCCCGCGGCGCTGGTCACGCCGCCTCCGCCGACGTCTGCGACGATCCCCATTCCGCTCACGCAGAGCGCGCGTCCGCAGCCGCCGCAGCCCCCTCCCCCGACGCAGCCTCCGACGGGCAAGAAGTTCCCTATCGCCGCGGTGGCGGTCGTCGCCGTGGTGCTCGCGGGCCTCCTCGGCGGACTCTTCGCAGCGGGCATCATCCCCCACTGACCGGTCAGCGAGCCTGCGCGCTCCAAAGCTCGCAGAGGCTCTCTCCGCCGGGCGTTTCGAAGGCCCGCACCCTCCGCAGATCATCGTAGCCACCCATCACGCGCGCCCTGAACGCACGCGCCGCAGCGGCCGTCGCGCGGGGTCGATAGTCTGCGCTGAAGGCTCCGTCGCTCCACACCACGAAGTACATCCGTGCCCCGCGTGGCTTCTCGGGAACGCCGTACGCGTAGCTGATTCCGCGGTCTCCTCCGCGCAGCGCGAGCGAGACGCGCAGCGCGTGAAAGGCGTAGTCCTCGTAGACGATCACGGCGGGCTCTCCGCGCGCGTCTTCGATCACCGCGTCGCGAATGAGATCAGGCAGCGGACGTCGCTCGCGCGCGATCTGCCATCCCCGATAGCGACCTCCGTCGCGCGAGACGAAGAGCCCGAGGTCTCCGCCGTGCGAACCTCGAACGAAGTGACGCGCGACGCCGCCTGTCACGCACGCGAGCCACAGCGCGAAGACCGCCGCGAAGAGACGCCATCCTCGCGTCGACGCGGCGAAGCCTCCGACGGCGAGCGCGACGGGCGCGACGAGCGCGAAGCCGTACCGATCAGCGTCGATCACCGGCATGCTCCACGCGCGGGCAGGAACCAGCAGGAGCGGTGTGGCGACGAGCGCGACGGCCATGTGCAGCGCGGCGTAGCGGGCGCGATCATCACCGCGACGCGCGTACGCGAACACGGCCGCGATGAGGCAGATGCCCACGAGCACTCCGAGGCGAAGCTCCGCGCGCGAGCAGCCCGCGAAGTGCGCGGCGGTCGAGGTCCCCGCGATGTCGCCGAGGAGCGTCGCGGTCATCGTCGAGAGGCGCTCGATGAGCGGCGTGCTCAAGGGGGCAACGGTCTGTCGTCCGACGCGCATCGCAGAGAGAACACCCGCGACGAGCGGCGCCGCATGAACGAGCCCCGAGAGCGCGAGCGGAACGAGCCTCCACGAGAGCCGCTGATGAATGGCCCAGAGCGCGCAGGCGCCGATGGGGATGAGCGCGAGCGGAGAGAAGTGCATGGCCGCGCCGAGGAGCTGCGACGCGAGTAGCACGCTCCACCAGCGCCTTGTTCTCAGCGCGTCGAGCCACGCGAGAGGACCGATCACACCGAGCGAGAGCGCGAGCGCGTAGGGGACGCAGACCGTCCTCGACCACATCACCGACCACGGATGGAGCGCGACGACGAGGCCGATGGCGAGGGCTTCGCGCGGTCGCTCACACCAGCGCGCGACGGCGATCACGGTGAGCGCGAGGGCCGCGACGAGCACCGCGCGCGCGCTCGCGAAGGAGGGGCCGAAGAGACGAAACGACCACGCGATGAGGCGCGCGAACGCGGTGGTGACGAAGGCCGCGTCGGGCGGGAGCGCAGCGTCGAGTCCGCGCGAGAGGCGCAGCGCGAGCATGGCCCAGTTGCCCTCGTCACCCGCGGGGTTGGGCGTCGACCCGAGCCACGGGAGCCGCAGCGCGAAGGTCAGCGCGAGCGGAGCCGTCCACGGGGGAACCTTCACGGCCGAAGTTCTCGCACGAACGCGCCGCCCCGTGCGAGAGTCCGCGCGATCGAAGCCCCTCCGTGAACCGCTCTCGCGCGACGCTGCTCTCCCTCGTGCTCCTGGCCCTCGCGCTGCGGCTCCCGTGGCTCGACGCGGTGCCCAACCCCGCTGGCGATGAGGGAAACTGGGCCTGGTACGGCCTCGAGATCCTCGAGCATCGACCCGCCGCGCTGCATCCCGACGCGCGCTTCGTCTCCCTCGCCTTCGCACGCATGATCGCCGCCGCGTACGCGCTCTTCGGTCCCTCGTTCGCTGCCGCGCGCAGCGTCCTCGTGGCGGGCGTGACCGCGTCTGTGGTGGCCTCGTACGCGCTCTCGAAGCGTCTCTCGCTCCCTCGCGCTGCGGTGGTGATCGCCGCGACGCTCGCGCTGCATCCGTGGTCGGTGATGTGGTCGAGGACGGTCTGCGTCCCCTACGCGCTCGCGCTCTCACTCGGCGTGATCGGTCCTCTCGCGTGGCTCGACGCGCTGAGAACGAGGCGCTGGTGGAGCGTGCTCCTCGCCTCGCAGCTCCTCGGCGCGGCGATGCACTTCTCTCCGCTCGCGCTCATCCCCATCGCCGCGTGCGCTCTCTGGGCGATCCATCAGAGACTCTCGTGGAAGCTCGTTCCGATCGCGCTCACGGGCTTCGCGCATGTGATTCCGATGCTCGTCGCGGGCGCGGGCGTGGTGCGCGGCTACGACGGCAGACCGAGGCACCACTTCACGCTCTTCGGAGAACGCGTCTATGTGTACCTCCGCACGGTGCTCGGCTCGCTCGACGGAGAGGCCACGCTGCGGCACGTCACGGGTCACGAGCTCCCCCTCGCGCCCGAGCTCCTCGTCGCGGCGGCCGTAGTCGCAGTGCTGGTGCTCTCCGCGAGGCCCGCGCCCGAGGACCCTCCGCCCGCGCGCGACCTCGCTCAGTACGCCGCGCTGCACATGGCGATCGCGCTCGTCGGCCTCCCCGTCATCCTCTCGCCCGCGCGCCCGTGGAACCGCCCCGCCATCGACGCGGAACGCTACGGCTTCGTCGTGGTGTCTCCCTTCGCGCTCGCCCTCGGCGATCTCGCAGAGCGTCGCACGCGCGCGCATCTCGTCGCGTGGATCACAGTCGCGTTGCTCTCCT
>JBPOHC010000451.1:0-6421 GCA_052035985.1 Myxococcota bacterium
TCCCGGGCGTACTCGGGGTGCAGGGTCTTGAGCGCCACGCGCTTCTGCAGGTCCGCGTGCGTGGCCTCGTACACCGCGCCGATGCCTCCCTTGCCGATCCGACGCGCGATGACGTAGCGGCCGAAGACCGCGCCAGCCTGCAACGGATCGTCTTGCGTCTCGTCTCCGACGGCGTCGGTCGTCATCGCGCCCCTCCCACAAAGCCAGCAATTCCAAGTCGTCGCGGAATCGGGCCTACACGTTCACGGAGATCATCGGCCCCGACGGGGCGGGGCGTCAACGCTCGCGTCGGGCGACTGGTTCGCTCGACGAGTCCGCGCTCTGTCGTGACGCACGCGGCGCACATTCACCGGTCGAACCGCGGGAGTCCGTCGCGTCACCCGTTCGCGACGAACATTGAGCCTCCACCCGAGCGCGTGATCGTGCCCGACGCGGCGCGCGGGACCGTTCCGCCGAGGGCGAGTTGGGTGCCGGAGTTGCGTAGAGACGTCGCCGGCGTGAGTCTCCTGTTCCCCCGGAGTTCTCGCTGTGACAGGCAACCGCCTGCGGCGGCGCTGACGTCGGCAAACACCCGCGCCGCCGCAGGAAGCGCGAGTCCAAATGTACCGTCGTCTCGATCCCGAGGTCTACCGGGCCGAGCAACGTCTGAGCGTCGTCACCGCGGCCGCCACGCGCGACGCCAACACCTCCGTGGCCCAGGTCGCAAGCGCCCGCGGATGCTCCCCGGCTCAGGTCTACAAGCTCCTTCGCAAGACCCGCGACGCGCTGCGGCCTGCCCGACCGGGCCCCAAACGCGCGCCCGTCGCTGTCACCGTTCCCACCGCATCGGCGCCCGCTCTCTGCGGCGATCCCCGCTCGTTGCTCGCGGTGCTTACCTCGCAGCACGTCTCGGTGCGAGGGACCCAGCAGGTCTTCGCCGCGCTGCACCTCCCGGTCCCCTCGCGCCAGCATGTCGTCCAGGCTCGACGAGACATGGGACTCGCGGCGCGGCGCCTTCTGGCGCGGGCACAGGAGCAGGTGCGACCGCGCGTGGCGTGCCTCGCGGGCGACGACATCTTCTTCCATCGCAGCGCCGTCAAGGTGCTCATGGAGCCCGACTCGGGCGCCGTGCTCGACGTCATGCGTTGGCCCTGGCGCGAGGCCGAGGACTGGCGCCTGTGGATCGAGGAGTGGCCCGCGCTGCGGCTGTTCGTCAGCGACCTGGGCACCGACCTCACGGGCGCCGCGCGCAGGGCGCACATCGTCCATCAGGCGGACCTGTTCCACGAGCGCAAGTGGTGGCACGAGCAGGTCTTCATGCCGCTCTCTCGCCGCGAGCAGAAGGCCGCGAGGGCGGTTCTGCGGGCGTGGGATCGCGCCACGCGCGTCGAGGGGCCGGGGCGACGTCTGGGCTCCGAGGCGATCGCGTGCGCCGAGGCGTCGAGGGCCCGTGCCGAAGAGGAGTTCTTCGCGGCCGTGCGCGCCGAGGAGCTGCTTCGCACGCTCTTCGAGCCGCTCGATCCGCACGGCGCACGGTGGACCGATGAGGCGATCGAGGACGTGCTCGCCGCGGTGTGCGAACACCTGGTGAGTGTGTCGCAGGACGTGAGCCTCGCCGCCTGGATGCACGTGCACACCAACCGCGCGCGGTGGTGCGCGCACCGCGTCTTGTGGGAGTCGATCGAGGCCGAACTCGCGCCCGACTCGACGTGGACGCGCGACGACGTGCTGCGCGCCTTCATCGAGCAACAGACGACGGAGAGACGGCTGCGCGACGCGACCGAGTGGGCGATCGCGCGCGACGCTCGACCTCGGCGCTCGTCGTCGCTGGTCGAGGCGTTCAACAGCGCGTTGCGCGTGCTGCAGATGAAGCACCGCAACGTCTCGGACGACCTGCTGTCGCTGCACGCGCTCGCATGGAACCTGCGCGTTCGCAAGGAAGGAAGGCGGCGCGGACGGAGCCCCTTCGAGCGGCTCGGCGTGGAGTTCGCGAGCGATCATCGTCCCTGGTACGAGGTGCTGATCGAGGAGATGGATCGGGCGTAGCGACGCGCTCACGATCGCGGCTCGACCGCTGCGTCACGCAGCAACGGGGACGTCTGCGCCGAGAGACGCTCTACGCAGCTCCGCACGGTTGCAGGAACGGTCCCCGGCGCGCGCTATGTGTCGTCGTCATCCCGCTCACACGCGATGACGTGCGGCGCGCTGCTGCCGACCAGGCAAGCGGTGCTGCGAGACGGACTTTCCTCTGCGCGGAGTTTCTCCGCTCGTTCCGGTGATCGCTCCGCCCGTCGCATGCCCAATCTACCGCCGTGCTCGCGCCGCACCACGTCGGCCTGCGACCCGCCCGATCAGCGCAGTGGTGACAGCGTGGAGCTCGCTGCGATGCGCGCCCCCCTCGCGGTCGCGAAACGTCGCGAGCGCGGGAGTGCGTTCGACGAACACGAACCACGCGAGCGCGCCGAGCGAGAACACGTCGCACCGTGCGTCGGCGTTCTCGGGGGTTGTCGAGGATTTCGGGGGCGGGTAGATCGCCATGTTCGACAGCGCGGAGAGGTGAACCCTGCCTCGCGTGTCGGTGTGCCGCGCGAGCTGAACGTCGAGGAGGCGTGTTTCGATGGGTCCCTCGTCATCGCTGCCGCACACGAGCACCGAGGTCGCGCGAGCTGTCCGTTCGCGCCGAGGATGAATACCCTGTTGATGGGAATGAGCCTTCGTGGACGAGCGCGTCGCGCCGTGAGTCGCGTTCGTGCTCAGCGGCCGACGAGCGCGGCGAACTGCGCGGGGTATCGATCGCCCTGAACTTGGATGGACGCGAGGGTCTCCCCGATCCGGCGCAGATCGTCCTCCGTCAGTTCGACGGCAGCGCCGCCGAGGTTCTCCTTCATGCGATGCTCCTTGGTGGTGCCGGGGATCGGCACGATCCAGGGCTTCTGCGCGAGCAGCCACGCGAGCGCGATCTGCGCCAGGGTCGCGCCCTTCGCCGACGCGATCGCCTTCACCTCGTCGACGAGAACCTGGTTGGCCTTGCGCGCCTGCTCGGAGAAGCGCGGGACGATGTTGCGAAAGTCTCCCTTCGCGAAGGTGGTCTTCTCGTCGATCGTGCCGGTCAGAAAGCCCTTGCCGAGCGGACTGAAGGGCACGAAGCCGATGCCGAGCTCCTCCAGCGTCGGGAGGATCTCCTTCTCGGGCTCGCGCCACCACATCGAGTACTCGCTCTGAAGCGCCGTCACCAGCTGGACCGCGTGCGCGCGTCGGATGCTCTGCACGCCCGCCTCCGAGAGCCCGAAGTGCCGCACCTTCCCCTCGCGGATCAGGTCCTTCACGGTGCCCGCCACGTCTTCCATCGGCACGTTGGGGTCGACGCGGTGCTGGCAGAAGAGGTCGATGCGGTCGGTCCTGAGGCGCGCGAGCGAAGCGTCTGCGACGGCGCGGATGCGCTCGGGTCGACTGTCCACGCCCTCCGCGGTCTTGCCGTTCTTGAAGCCGAACTTCGTCGCGATCACCACCCGATCGCGGAACGGCGCCAGCGCCTCGCCGACGATCTCCTCGTTGCTGAAGGGGCCGTAGGCTTCGGCCGTGTCGAAGAAGGTCACGCCGCGCTCGACGGCGCTTCGAAGGAGCGCGATCGCTGCGTCCTTCTCGATGCCGGGGCCGAGGCCGAAGTTGAGGCCCATGCACCCGAAGCCGAGGGCCGAGACTTCGAGGTCGCTGAGTCCGAGTCTGCGCGTCTTCATGACTTCCACTCCATCTGCGTGTGATCCCACGCGTTGCGGTCCCTGCTCACGGGCGCAGCAGCGCCTTGATCGCGCGGCGCTCGTCCATCGCGCGGTAGGCCTCGGCCACGTGCGCGAGCGGCAGCGTCAGGTCGAAGACCTTGCCGGGATTGATCTTCCCGCTGAGCACGAGCTCGATCAGCTCGGGCAGATACCGTCGCACCGGCGCCGGACCTCCGTGCAGGCGAACGTGGCTGAAGAAGAGCTGCTGCCCGTCGAGCTGCACGCCGTGAGGAACGCCGACGAAGCCCACCGCGCCACCCGGTCGCGTCACGCGGAGGGCCTGCGCCATCGACTCCGACGTACCGACGCATTCGAGCACCGCGTCGGCGCCGACACCGCGCGTGAGCTCCATGACGCGCGCGACGCCTTCGTCACCGCGTTCGGCCACGATGTCGGTCGCGCCGAACTCGCAGGCGAGCGCCTGCCGCGACGGGTGGCGGCTCATCGCGATGATCCGCTCGGCGCCCTGCTGCTTCGCCGAGAGCACGCCGAGGAGTCCGACCGCGCCGTCTCCGACCACGACGGCCGTCGAACCACGCTTCACGCCCGCAGCGTCGGCCGCAAACCAGCCCGTTCCGAGTACGTCAGAGACCGCGAGCAGGCTCGGGATCAGATCCGCGGACGACACCTCCGGCGTCGCCACCAGCGTTCCGTCGGCGAGCGGAACGCGCAGCAGCGGCGCCTGCGCGCCGGTCATGAACTCGCGATGGACGCACGACGACTGGTAGCCCGCGCGGCAGTGGGGACAGGTGTTGTCCGACGTCGCGAAGGACCCGATGACGAACTGGCCTCGCTTCACGGAGGTGACCGCGCGGCCCGTCTCTTCGACGATGCCGCAGTACTCGTGACCCATCGGCATCGGCTGCTCGACCTTGTTGATGCCGCGGTAGGGCCACAGGTCGGAGCCGCAGACGCAGGTCGCCGAGAGCCGCACGATCGCGTCGGTCGGGTGTTGAATCGTCGGCGTGGGACGCTCTTCGAAGCGCACGTCGCCGGGGCCGTAGAGCATGGTTCCTTGCATGGTGAGTCTCGGGTCCTTTCGGGGGCGCGTCGGCACGTCGTGACGAGCGCGTCGCTGTCTCGCGGCGCGGTCGATGCGTTCCGCGAAGGGCACGCGATGTGTTGCGCGCGTTGCCTCGTGTTCGCTGCTGCGCCTCAACATGGGCTCCTACGCGAGCGCGCACCAGTCCCCCGTTCGACGACAGGCTGTTAAGCTGCGATTGACAATCGCACCGTGGACGACCGCGCATGAACACCGCTCCCTTCCCGCAGCTCCAGACCTTCCTGGCGGTGGCGCGTCACCGCAGCTTCAGCGGCGCAGCCCGCGAGCTCGCCGTCTCGCGTTCTGCCGTCAGTCAGTCCGTGCGGCAGCTCGAGGAGCAGCTCCGCGTGACGCTCCTGACTCGCACGACGCGCAGCGTGGCGCTCACCGACGCGGGCCGTCGACTCGTCGAGGGCGCGGCGCCCGCGGTGGGGCAGGTGCTCGCGTCGCTCGCGGAAATCTCAGCGCGGCCCGGGGAGGCCGTGGGTCGCGTTCGGCTGTCGGTGCCGCAGGTGGCGGTGCCCTTCGTCATCACGCCGGTGCTCCCGACGTTTCGCGCGAGGCACCCGCGCATCGAGGTCGAAGTGACGATCGAGAGCCGCCTCGTCGACATCGTGACGGAGGGCTACGACGCGGGCGTACGGCTGAGCGAGGCCATCGAGCGCGACATGATGCAGGTGCGTCTCACCGACGCGTTTCGCTTCGTGGTGGTGGGCTCCCCCGACTACCTCGCACGCCACGGAACGCCCCGTCGCCCCGAGGACCTTCTCCGCCACGAGTGCATCACGCTCCGCTCGCAGACCACCGGCGCGCTCTTCGCGTGGGAGCTGGAGCGAGGGCGCAAGAACTGGCGCGTGCCCGTGCGTGGTGCGCTGGTCACGAGCGACTCGGGCCTGAGCGTGACGCTCGCGGAGCAGGGGCTCGGGCTCACCTACGCCTTCGAGCCGATGATCGAAGCGCACCTCCGTGATGGGCGTCTGGTGCGTGTGCTGGAGGGCTACGCGCCCACGGTCCCCGGCTTCTTTCTCTACTACCCGAGCAGCGCGAAGCGCTCGGTGCCGTTGCGCCTCTTCATCGAGACGGCCAGAGCGCTGGCCGTGAAGTCGATGCCGAAGACCGCCCGAGGATGACGGTGTGCCTTCTCGCTCGTCGGATGTCGTGGGCCAGCGGATCTACGGTGGAGGGTCGGGCAGTCAGCCCTTCGACGACGCGCCGCAGAGACCGTCGGCCACGCAGGTGACGGCGCGTTCTGGAGCGGCGAACGGTCGGGTCGGGCTCAGCGTTCCCAGCTCGGCGATTCCCATCCTCCGCAGGTGCCTCGTCCCGAAGTTTGTCGACCGACCTCCGAACGATGAGCTCGACGTCTGCGTCGAGAACGACTTCGCAGCGGCGAGCAGCTCGTCGAGCGTGAGGGTCGAGCGCTGCTCCGACGTACGCGTGCGCTCGCGGACCTCGCGGACGATTCCGTCGAGGGCGCGACGACCGCGTTCGAGACCCGCGTCGATCTCGCGCGCGTGGAGTTGGGATCTGTTGGGATTCCCGGCTCGCAAGAACGCCTTGCGCACCGTCGAAGGATCGGGAGCGCCGATCGCCCTCGCGGCCTCGGAGTAGCTGCCGGTGC